>JAWXBT010000248.1:0-2502 GCA_034440315.1 bacterium | reverse complement strand
GATAGTAACTTATCTAAGGAAATAAAATAAAATGGGGACGGAGCCCATTTAATTATAAAAATTAATTGGGCTCCGTCCCCATTTTATTCTGAAAATGATCTTCTTGAATCTCCACTTTGCCTTAATGTTCTTTGCATTCGGCATAGCTGATTTTTTTGGGCCTATCTATCTTTTAAAACTTGGATATTCATTATCTCAAGTAGCCTTATATTGGCTCCTATTCTCAATTATCAGACTTCTCATTCGACCCTATATCCTAAATTTCTGTCACCGCTTTGGCAGTAAGACTATGTTTATTTTTGCAGTCACTATTTTCTCATTTAGATATACTTTGTATGCGGAACTTTCGAGATTTCCATCAATGATAGTCTTAGTTTTATTTTTTGAATCAATTGCGAGTACTCTATACTGGCTGCTTTACCACTCTACTTTCGCTGCAATTAGCCATAGCGAGAACACAGGTAAACAAGTTGCCTGGAGAGATTTCATACTCTTAGGAGTAAAGCTAATCTCTCCTATTTGTATTGCCTTTTCGATAAGTCATCTTGGTTTTGAAACCTCCTTTTTAATTGCGACAGTAATCTCACTTCTCAGCATTTTTCCTCTTATAAAAATGCCTATCATGCAAAGGCAAATTCCACGCTTTAGTTGGAAAAAACTCCTTGTCACAGACAAGGCTGGATTCTGTATCAATATAGCTAATGGCATTTCTGAGTATGGACACGGATTTCTTTGGAAAATTATTTTATTTCTAACTGTCGGAAAGTACCTAAGTTACGGTGGATTAATGAGCCTATCAATTTTCTTTCAAATGATGGGAAGCCTGGTTGTCGGTCATAGATTTGATAAAGGCAAAGGATACCTACCTGCAATTATTGGCCTGGCATTTATTGCAACTGCTGTAATTGGTAGAGCTTTTCTCGATCTAACAATTACAACAATCATCAGTCTTGATTTAATTATGGTAGCTGGAGCAATTGTAACTGGACCGATCTTTGCCGCCACCATATACACTCGAAGTAGAAAATCCGGTAATCCTCTTTGGTTTCAAACTCTAACTGAAAGCGGCTGGGATATTGGAGCAATTATATCTCTGAGTTTTACTATTTTTCTTCTTTCTTTTAATTTTGAGATAAGAAATATTCTGCCATTTGCACTAGTGGGGCTATTTGGCTCTGCTGTGGCACTTAGTATTTTTAAAGTTGCAGGCAATAAAATGGGGACGGAGCCCAATTAATTTAATTATTAATTGGGCTCCGTCCCCATTTATTTTAAGGCTGCTTCGGCAATATCTTTTGAAGTTGATCTAAACTCTTCTGAGCTTCATTGGGATCAAAAGTATAACCACCAGGCATTTCAATTTTCTGCATATCTGATGCAACATGAGATGTATATCCTGTGCCACCAACTGCTACAGCGATAACACCAAGTACGAGGTTAATAATAAAAATACAAATAACTGAGACGGCTGTGTATGGAATCTTCTTATCGAAAGCGATGCCAGTCATCGCAACAACACCATTCCAAAAGATATAAATGCAGTATATCCCAAGGATCAAACTTACAATTCCAAGTCCAGGAAGAAGCTTGAAAACACCAGATACGTAAAGTGGAGTCCAAGAATATGCTACGAGTCTCATTGCCCTATCAATATTATTTTGACCAGCAAACTTCGGTGCTAAAAAACTTAGAACAAAAGCTGCCACATATGCACCAATCAAGCTCATGATGAACTGAGTAAGATTGCTCGTTAAACTTCCAAAAAAAGTAGATCGAAGAGTTATGCCACCAAATGACTGACCATAAAGCCAGTTGCCTAAAAATTGGCAAAGATAGAGAAAACCACCAGCTGGGATTAGCCAACCTAAATAAAGATCCTTAACTGTAGTTGTTTCATTTTGAATCTCATTCCAGACCCCTTTAGGATTAAGCATTACTTCCTTTGCTCGTCCTAAGATCCATTGCCAATTGCACTTACATGAAGGCATTTGAATTCCCGATCCCGAACTATTTGACTGACTCTGCATAAAAGCACTCCGATTAGTAATTTTCTTCAATGTATGTCTCAATCTAAGTTGTTTCAAGGAAGATTTGTCTTTAATGAATAAGACGTGTTAACTCATTGGTCCTTATGAATAAATCTATTTTCAACATCCCAAACCCAAAAGCTTTGGCAAGCAAAATAAAGCTAATTAGCTTTGACCTGGATGGAACATTACTTGGGACTTCTGGAAAAATCAGCTCTGATTCTCTTAAGGAAATCGCGCGCATTAAAAAAATGGGTGTGGCCATGGCAATCGCAACAGGTCGGCCGCTCTTTTCATGTGAAGAGATTATCGATCAAGTGGGAGTTGAGGGAGCTTCCATGTTTTTTGCAGGATCCTTGGTTATAGATGTATTTACAAGAATTCCAGTATTTGAAAACCATCTTTCAAAAGAAGTAGTTAAAAACTTAGTTAAATTTTCTAGGTCAAATAAATTATCCCTTGAATTATATACAGG
>JAWXBT010000247.1:0-4229 GCA_034440315.1 bacterium | reverse complement strand
TAATTAGGGATTGTTGCATCGGCTGGAAAGAGTTGACCATAGCCACTTAAAAGAGGGGACGGTCTGCTTGGCCAACCAAACTTATAGTACAACTCATTAGCAAGTTGATTCTCATAGGCTCCATAAACTAATGGTCCTGGATTAAAAGTAAAAGAATCAGTTTCAATTTGCGGATCTTCGATTACCGGCAGTAACGGAGAGAGAAGCTCTTCAAAATCTCCTGGATTCATTAAGATAGTATTACTGAGGTCTCTGAGAGTTCCGTATTTTAAAAGTTTTCGATAGAAAGTTTGATCCAAAAAGATCTGTAAGATTCGATTTGGTGACATTGAAACTGGATCTCGGAAAAGATCTTTTGGCGCATCGTATGTAAAGTCTTTATCTACATCTGCAATAATCAGATTGCCTGCATCTAAAGAATAGTTTGTATAAAGATCTTCATCAAATTCTGATATTGGGAATACTCCATTATCAGTCACAGTAGGGAAAGAGCTGCCTAGATTCGCAGTGAGTGAATTAGTAACATCATCAGAGAGATCTCCGCCAAATATATTAACATCGGTATAAGGTGTGATTCGTCCAGCCACACCCAGTAGCAGAGTCATCGTTTTTTTGTACCACATAAAAAGATCCCCAGCTTTTTCCTTTAGGAGAGCCTTATGTGTTGGAACCGAGGAAGAGGTGGTTTGGCAATCGGTTTCAAGTGTATCGGTACAACCAACAACAGCTGTCGAGGCTACAGTTGGCAATACGGTAGAAGCCTCATTCCATGGCAGAGCTATTCCTAAATATGGATCGAAGGAGAAAGGCATTACAGTTTGAATTTCATTTGTTGGCTCTACTTCCGAGCCAACCAAAATGCCATTCGTGCTCGCCGCGCCAACTGAATCAATAACATTAAATCCTTCAAGAATCTGATTAATGGAACCACCGGAGAGGCTAGATGAATAATCGAATGCAAAATCTAAATATAATGGAGAGGGTCTAGATAATGCATAAGAGGCAGTGGTTAGATCTCCTAGACTTGAAATCATACTTTGTATGGGCGACTGTACCGCCTCCACGTAGGAGCTTATGCCGTAAGTTGAACTTTTTGGATCTAGTTCTTGCTCAAAATAGATTGCACCGTTTGCATAAACTTGTACTTGTCCATTCGTTGGTTGAGCATTTGAGAATCCAAGTGCATGAGCTGTCATAGCCATGTTATTTAAAGCTTCTTGTGAACCAAACTCAGCATTCATGCCGCCAGCAAGTACTAAGTCCATAGCGATATATTGAGCTTTTAATTTTGAAAGAGTGGCTTGAGAATATAATAGAAAAGTAAAGCCAGCTATTAAAAGACCTAATGTTGTAAATGAGAACCAGATTAAGATAAATCCTTTTTCAGAATTATCTCGGTGATTCGGTTTATTAAATTCTTTTTCTTTCATGCGCTAGTTTAGGTTCCTTCTTGGAACTACCATCTGGTAAGTATATACATTAGTAGTGAATGAGATGTTTACTGGCTTAGTGCAGATAACCATAAATAAAAAAGGCATTACGTCTTGATATTGCCTATACCGTGTAGATCCAAGTTTAAAATCATAAATCTTAACACCAACTCTTCCATCATCGTTTTCTGGATCGGCAGGTGTTGGTTGTTGTGATTGAGCCCAAACTTTCATAAGGTCAAGTCGATTCGCTGCGAATCTACCTGTGCGATGGGTTGGACCAACAACATTTGTACAACCAGTTGAATTAACACCTGCATATGATTTGGGAACTGCATCCATTTCCAAATCAAGTACGAAACCCGTGGCCGGATCTATGAGTAAATATCCAGAGAGAAGGTATAGTGCGAATTTGTCACTCGGTACTCTAGAAAGAAAAAAATTACCAACCGTATCATAAAATTCATCACTTGTAGGTGAAGTGCTGCCATCAAGTGCAGAGAATATTCCAGTAGCCGAATCGTATGAAACTGATTTTTCTTGAGGACCCATTAAAACTTGGGTTGCAAGAGCAAAGTGATCTACTTTATCTAGCGAAACCATGTAAAGTTGTGCGAAACCTAAGATAATAATTAAAAGTAGTGAAAATGCCAAAGCAAATTCAACTAAAACAATTCCATGATCATTTTTGTTAGTTCTTTTCATATGATTTAGGGAGTCAGGCCTCCTGATTGATGAGAATAGGCACTTCTGGTAACTAACATATATCCATCAGCGCCAACCGAATACGGTAAAAGATTCAGAACTAAAGTTGGAACAGAACATTTGACTGTGTAAATACGACTGTAATTATAAGTTAGATCGATTGCTCCAACGAGATCTGCAAAAGTCATTAATATAGTGCAGTTTGGTACTCCTCCAAGAACCCTAGTTCCAACCGGAATTGGAAAAGCAATATTTGGATTTAATTGAGCCATGTACCCATATGCTAGGTTAAAGACTCGAAGTTCTTTTGCCGTAAAATAAGCTGCCCCATGATAATCTGGATCGCCCGGATTGATTAAGCTATCCCAAGTGTCCTGTCTCATAACAGTTATTGCAGCGTCTTCCCCAGGAGCTGGTTTGATTAGATTGTAAGCTGTGGGTGTATCAACATTTTGGCTAGATGCATTTGCAAGTTTTGCTGCCGTTAACGCCACATCTTGGGTAAAAACAATACCAAGATAAATTCTAGTTAGATCAAAAACAACAAAGATTGCCAAAATTATTACAGGTAAGCTTATTGCGGCACCTAATATGGCAACGCCGCTTTCTAGCTTTGACGAGCAATTCGAAAATATATTATTTTTTCTGCTCATTAAGATTTAATATATCAAGAGAGAAGTTAATTTAGAAAAAACTATGTAAGGTACAAGTTTCCTCTTGGAATATTTAGTATATCGGGTAGATTGTAACTGCAAAAGGTTATTTTCTATGACTTCAGCCCTGCTAATGATTAAACAAAGGCAAGTTTTTAAATAATATATGAAAGTTAAAATTAGAAGTGAATTTGGAGCGACCTTTCTTGAGTATGTAGTAGTTGCCGCGATATTAGGCATGGTCATTTATTCAGCGGCTACCCAACTTTCTCCCAAAAGTTCAGATTTTTATAGTGACATCGGTACTGGATTAGGACTGGTCTATCCGAGTGCCTTTTGGAGCTCTTAATATCCTATCTTTGGAAGTTACTTTATTTTAATTATAAGAAAAATAGAGATTACTAATTGAACTTTGAATTTACTGCGCCATTGTTCGAATTATTAGAAGCCCTGTTTATCTTTAGAAATATTGAAAGCACTTCAGATGCTACTGCTGCAGTTGCAGCCGGGGGAGATGCTGCAGTTGTACCATTTGTTATTTTGATAAAAGTATTTAATGAACCTTGAACTACTTGATATTGATCAGGTTCTTCTAGAACCCCAAGCACTCCAGCGTCAGTTACATAATATTGAGGTGAAAGTTCTGCATACGCTGTATTAGTAGAGCATAGGATTAAAATTCCACAAAAAGCAGTCAGATTAGTTATTAGTCTTTTGTAAATTTTATCTTTAACTTTCATTGATTGTTCCTAGTTTACTTTTTTGAACTTCTCTTGCAATGTGAGTAAAAAGCGCGAGTACGTTAAATGGTGCAAATGTGGGAAAAGTGATCGGAATAATTAGTTCGAGACAATCTGCATTTCCGTTTTTGAATAGACAAAGATAAGGGTGAGTTACTGAGGCTTGGTATGTACCTACCGTTGTATCTGCTGGGATAATGCTATATTGATCAGCATATGCAGAGCTAACTACTCCAATTAGAGCAATCGTGATCCAAATTTTTTGAGGAAACCCAATAATCATAAAAACCGATCCTAATAACCAAACACTATTTTTAGATGCTTACTTGATATAAGAAGTCGGCATTTATTTTACTACTCTTTAGTTTTTGATCCATTGAGGAGTCAGTTTTCTAAGATTTTATGAGTAAATATACGAAAATTTCATAAAAATAGTCTAAGATACTATTTATTGAAGTGTTTCAGATACTCAGCAGCTTTGCCTACATATCGTTTAGCAGTTCTCATGATATTCTCGATTTCTGCCTCAGTTAAAGGGCGAGCCACTTTGGCTGGACTTCCTATCACTAGACTCTTTGGTGGGATAACTTGATTCATAGTGACTAGAGCATTCGCTCCAATTACTGAGTCTTCTCCAATTACAGCATTATCTAAAATTATTGCTCCCATACCAATTATGCAGCGATCTTTAATTTTACATC
>JAWXBT010000246.1:0-2758 GCA_034440315.1 bacterium | reverse complement strand
CCAATATATAGCTATAACAGAGGCTGCTTGAGGAAAACTGGCTGGAATAATCCAATAAACTGAGGCAAAAGCTAAGACCGGCATCATATATTTCATTTGTGAATTCATTGAATTGGCTACTTGTGATGCTGTGTCTAGTTTTAGACCAGATTTAATCATCTTATCTGATATTTCTTTTTGTTGTTTAGCAGTTACGGAATAAGCTAATTGTAAATACTGAATAACTCCAGTAATCAGAGCCAGGATCAGGCTTTTACCTGTTATATCCAAACCAAAAAGGGTAGGACTTACGTGTGGAACACTGATAAAAGAATAAAGAAATTCAGGATTAACGGTTGGGATGACCTTGTAAAAGACCGAGATCAGGGCGAACAATATCGGTAGTTGTACAAATAGAAGCAAAACACCAGAAAAAGGTTTAATTTTCTTTTCTTTATAAAGTTCCATTATCTTCAAAGCTTGTTCTTGTTTGTTGTTTGCATATTGAGCCTTGATCCTATTGGCTTCTGGTTCAACATTTTTCATTTTAACCTGAGTAATAAGTGCGCTTTTGGAAAGAGGAAAGAGAATGAAACGTATTACGCAAGTAAAGATAATAACAGCCACACCCAAATCTATACCTGGAATTATGTTCATAATTCCAACGAGTCCATTGTATAAAGGTCTAAAAATAAATTGATTGTACATTTTTGTTTAATTTTACTTCAAAAGTCCCGCCACCACAAAGATTTCTTTGGTTTTTTCTTTAATTTGTAAGGTTTCTGCTTTGATCATTGGTTCTTTCACACATAAAATAATATGAAAATGTTGCTTAACTTCATTTATAAACGGTCTAATAACACTGTAAACTTTTCTGCGAAGCAGATTTCTCATAACTGCAGACTTTATTGTTTTTTGTGGAGTAATCACCGAAACCCTTGTATTATCTTTACTACTAATAAACCTCAACCAGAAAAAAGGAGTGTGAACAACTTTTCCTTTTCCTAACACCTCTTCTAATTGCTTTGTTGCAAGTCTTTGTGAGCTTGGAAGCATATTAAGGCTATGTTTATAGCCAGTATTATACCGCTAACTTCTTTCGACCCTTAGCTCTTCTACGAGCAAGAGCTTTGCGTCCACCAGGGCTTTTCATTCGAACACGAAAGCCGTGAGACTTTGCTCTTTTTCTTTTTTTTGGTTGGTACGTAAATGACATATAGACCACTATACAGTATTTTGAATTTATTTCAACCCTCTTCTGTCTGAGGGTTACCCTAGCCCAGTTGGGCTAGGGTAACCCTCAGCACTTGCGTATCGGACACTCCTCACCTAGAATAATTATATGAAAAAAATACTGATATTTTCATTGGTTTATTATCCGAAATTCATTGGTGGGGCAGAAGTTACGATAAAAGAGGTAACCGATCGTATATCACCAAATGAAGTTGAATTCGATATGATAACTTTGCGTTTGGATCGCAATTTACCTAGATATGAAAAGATCGGTAATATAAATATTTATAGAATAGGTTGGTCAGCGAAACAAAAAGTTAGTTCCGATTCTCTGTCTTGGTATTTGCATCTCAATAAATATTTCTTTTTGATACTTGGTCCAATCAAAGCTCTAGAACTCAATCGTAATCGAAAATATGATGCAATCTGGTCTTTGATGGCTACTTACAATTCTTTTGGGGCAGTATTTTTCAAATTACTCAAACCAAAAATTAAATTTATTTTCTCTCTTCAGGACGGTGATCCAATCTCATACATAAAGAAACGCGCTTTACCGCTCTACCCATTTTTCAAGATGATGTTTACAAAAGCTGACCATATTCAAGCAATATCAAAGTTCTTGGCCAACTGGGCCAAAGAGATGGGGGCAAGTTGTCCGGTTACTGTTATTCCAAATGCTGTCGATTATGATTTGTTTTCAAAAAATTACAATCCAGTTTTACTCGGAGAACTCGCTTCCACCCTTGGAAAAAATGCCAATGACACAATGCTTATCACTACATCCAGATTAGTTGTAAAAAACGCTGTAGCTGATGTAATTTCCGCATTGAAATATTTACCAACAAACGTTAAGTTTCTAATCCTAGGCCAAGGTTATGAAGAACAAAATTTGCGCAAACTTGTGGCTGAATTAAAATTGGAATCACGGGTAATTTTCTTGGGATATGTACCTCATGCTGAAATGCCAAAGTATTTACAAATTTCGGATATTTTTATACGGCCATCTTTGTCTGAAGGTTTGGGCAATTCTTTTCTTGAAGCGATGGTTGCTGGTGTGCCAGTTATCGGTACAGCAGTTGGTGGTATACCAGACTTTTTGCGAGATGGGGAGACAGGACTATTCTGTGAAGTGAATAATCCTAGTAGTATCGCTCAGAAAGTAGAAAAATTAATCAAAGACAAAGAATCTCGCGAATATATTATAAAAAATGGAAGAGAGATGGTGGAGAAAGATTATCGTTGGGAGATGATCAGCGCAAAGATGAAGGAGCTGTTTTTGTGCTAAGATAATCTCATGAAAATATTGATTGCTACAGGGATATATCCACCGGATATCGGTGGGCCGGCACAGTACGCCAGGAATCTTTACGAGAATTGGAAAAAAGAAGGCTGTGACGTCAAAGTTGCTGCTTATCGTTGGGAAAGAGCTTTTCCACCGATAGTTCGCCATATCCTTTATTTTTTGAAGGTAATAAGAAAAGGTTGGGATGCTGATCTTATTTTGGTTCTCGATACTTGGTCTGCGGCAGTACCGACGATGTTTGCT
>JAWXBT010000245.1:0-3373 GCA_034440315.1 bacterium | reverse complement strand
GTATTGGGCGGAAATCTTTTGATACTTTTTATTGGCTGGGAAGGTGTTGGACTTTGTTCTTACCTTTTAATAGGATTTTGGTTCAAGAATTTATCTTATGCTGCTGCCGGCAAGAAAGCCTTTGTAGTTAATAGAATAGGTGATGCTGGTTTCTTATTAGCGATATTCTTAATTTCTCAGTACTTTGGTACGATTGATTTTATTGCTCTAGAAACTAAGATTCAGGGCTTTACTGATCCTACTCTGATTGTTCCTATTCTAACAACAATTGCCTTTTGTCTTTTTATTGGCGCCACTGGAAAATCCGCACAGATTCCATTATTTGTTTGGTTACCTGACGCAATGGCCGGGCCAACACCTGTATCAGCACTAATCCATGCAGCTACAATGGTAACCGCTGGTGTTTACATGATGGCTCGTTGCAGCTTTATTTTTGATTTAGCTCCGTATGCAATGTCAGTCGTCGTGATTATTGCAGCTCTTACTGCTTTTGTTGCTGGAACAATTGCCATAGCACAAAATGATATTAAGAAAGTTTTAGCCTATTCTACTGTAAGCCAACTTGGTTTTATGTTCTTGGCTGCTGGATCTGGCGCATATTGGGTAGCGATCTTTCACGTGATTACTCACGCTTTTTTTAAGGCTTGTTTATTCTTAGGAGCAGGCTCTGTAATTCATGGCTGTCATCATGAACAGGATATGCGTCACATGGGTGGTCTTGCCAAAAAGATGCCCATTACATTTTTGACTTATTTAGTTTCAACTTTAGCCATCGCTGGTGTTGCGCCTCTTAGTGGATATTGGTCAAAGCATGCAATTTTGGCGGCACTTGAACAGAATCCAAATCCATATCTTGCTTCGATGTTAAATATTATAGTGATCATGGCTTCTATAACTGCTGTGATTACTGCTTTTTATATGACTCGTTCCGTCGCAATGACTTTCTTAGGTGAGTATAAAGGGCATGCCCATCCACATGAATCACCTCTGCTAATGACATTGCCATTGGTTGTATTGGCTGGATTAGCTTCTGTTGCTGGATATTATGGAGGTGATTTAGCTCACTTCTTAGAATCTGTTTTGCCAGTTAATGGTGCTCATTTTCATCTTGAAGATATTAAGAGCGCGTTACTTCACAGCTGGCCAGCGTTTTTAGGTATGGGAGTAGCTTTGATTGTTTATACTCAACTAAAAGAGTTGCCAAATAAAATTTTTAATATGTTTAGACCCATCGGAAAGTTATTACAGAACAAATATTATTTAGATGAGATTTATGGATTTGTGATCGTAAGACCTCTTGAAGGGATGGCTAATCTTCTTTGGACAAAAGTTGATCAATCTGTAGTTGATGGTGCCGTCAATGGCACAGCTGCGATTGTTGACATGAGTGGTGAAGCAGTAAGATCTTTTCAAACCGGACAAGTTCGAACCTATATGGTTTTTATGTTTGTCGGGATGGTAGTAATTTTTGGCCTCTATCTGGCACTTTAGGATTGGATTTAAAATGATCGAAGGCATAACAAGTTTTTTCTCTCATCATCTTTTGTCGCTGATTACTTTTACACCGCTAGCTGGTGCTTTTTGGCTATACCTTTTCCCACGAAAACAAGATGAGTCTTATTCTCAATGGTTAGCACTATTATGGTCATTGGCTACTTTTGCTATGAGCCTTCTGATCTTTGCTAATTTTGATATAGCAAATCCAAATTATCAATTAGTTGAGAACATTTCTTGGATTCCAACTTTCGGTATTAATTATGCTCTTGGTATTGATGGCATAAGTCTCGTATTGGTAATTCTAACTACTTTTTTAATGCCAATTATTGTAATTGCTTCTCGATCAGTCCATGAAAATGTCAGGGGCTATCTGTGTAACATGCTGATCCTTGAGACAGCCATGATTGGTACTCTTTTAGCGACTGATGCTTTTCTTTTCTATATTTTCTGGGAACTGATGCTTTTTCCCATGTATTTCCTGATAGGAATTTGGGGCGGGGCACGAAGAATTTATGCAACTCTAAAGTTTGTACTCTATACAGTTGCTGGAAGTGTACTTATGTTAGTGGCACTTATTTATGTTGCTTGGCTGCATACCGAGCAAACTGCCACTATCAGTTTTGCAATTTCAGATCTCGTTAATACCAAGTTCACTTTCAATCAAGAGTTTTGGTTGTTCTTGGCATTTGCGATTGCCTTTGGGATTAAAGTTCCAATTTTCCCATTTCATACCTGGTTGCCTGATGCTCACGTGGAAGCACCAACCGGAGGTTCCGTCGTCTTAGCAGGGGTTCTTTTAAAAATGGGGCTTTATGGATTTATCCGTTTTGCATATCCGCTGTTTCCGATGGCTGCTGAATATTTTACACCGTATTTAGCTGCCTTGGCTGTGATAGGCATAGTCTATGGTTCTTTAGTTGCTTGGGCTCAACACGATATTAAAAAACTTGTGGCTTATTCTTCAGTCGCACATCTTGGATACTGTGTTCTTGGATGGGCAGCCTTTAATGTGATGTCGGCAACCGGCTCAATTTATCAGATGCTAAATCATGGAATTTCTACCGGAGCACTTTTCTTACTTGTTGGAGTGCTCTACGATCGACGACATACTAGAGCAATTTCAGAGTATGGTGGCCTTGCTTCTCAAGTTCCAGTTTTTGCCTTTTTATTCTTAGTTTTTACACTTAGCTCCATAGCCTTGCCACTTACTAACGGTTTTATTGGTGAATTTTTAATTCTTAATGGCAGCTTTAGATCGTTTCCATTATTGACTGTGATTGCTCTTTCAGGAGTTGTTTTAGGAGCTGTCTACATGTTGAGTCTTTATAAAAAGACTATGTTTGGTGAGATTGATCAGGCAAAGAACGGTAAGTTAGAAGATCTTAAAGTTCACGAGTATGTAACTTTAATTCCATTATTGATTGTAGTTTTTTATATGGGAATTTTCCCCCAAGGTATTCTTAATATAATTGAGCCACCTGTGAAAAATTATATAGAGACGATTGAAGCTAAAAGAGAGCTGTCTCGTTCTGGATCTTTAATAACCATTGCCACAAAAAATCCTGATATCAAATTTGTTTCACTTAAGAAAATTGAGCTTAAATAGTAAAGTTTAAACGGAGTTACAGCCCATGCTTTTAGATCTTGAATTAACTGCACCAATAATAATCATGGGACTAGGTGCTTGTTTCTTACTTATGGTTGAAGTTTTTGCCAAATCTCTAAATCTAAAGACTAAGGTATCTGCTTTATCAATTCTTTTAAGTATCGGAAGTCTATTCTATTTCAAATCAAACTTTATTGTTGGGGCAACTGCCTTTAGTGGTCTTATTTATGCCGATCCCTTCACATGGCTGGCCTCTTTATTGATTCTAGG
>JAWXBT010000244.1:0-2995 GCA_034440315.1 bacterium | reverse complement strand
GTTCAGAATGACCTATGAGGAATGGCTCGAAAAAGGGCAACCAGTTGAACAAATTAATAAAGGAAATTAATATGGCAATGGCGAAAGCAAATGCTACACCGAAAGTGATACCTACAATCAAGCCGCTTGGGCTTGCTCAAAAAGCTGGTTTAGAAATACAAGTGCACCTTAGATTCAGTCCAGATAGTGCGACTATACTTTCGGTGCTTTCTAAAAGATATGGCTATAATTCGCAAAGTGAATACTTAGATGATGTGCTGCCATTAATCTTTGAACAAGAATATGGAATTTCATTTAAGAAATTGTCTGCTCCGAAAAAAGATGTAACAATTATTAATGCTAAGGCAAAAAAATAGCGACCTGCTCAGAACAGAATCGCTTTTAAGATTTAATTACAACACAAATATAAGGAGGATATATGAATATCCCAAGCGTTATTGCGGAAAATATTACACACCATATCACTCAAGTTGATACAAATAACTTGCTTAATGATATTGTGGCTAATGAACCGCTTCACAAGCTCGACGAGATTGGTATTGCTATTATGGTTGCTTTGCTTGAAAAGGCAAATGATAAACATCAATGTTCAATCTCTCCAATTATTCTGGCTGATTTCTTTAGGCATCTCAAAAGCTATGCTGCTACTTTGCCTTATAAAGTTACTGCTAACTTTCAGGAACAAACGATGGACTTTACGAGACCAATCATCTTGGAGTTAGTGTAATGGCACTAAGAAGCATAACTTATGCGGCAAAAAAAATGCGAGTTTGTCCTCGTACTTTGAAATCTTTAATCGACGAAGGTAAAATTGATGCTGTTAAATCCAGCACAATGAAATACCCGAAAGTAAGCGACAAAGTAATTGAGGAATTCAGAGGGGAAGTGATTGTAGAAGAAAAATTCTATTTAAAAGAGGTCAACCAAAAGGTGGAAATCAATCCTTTCACTGGTAAGCCTTTTCCGAAATCAAAAAATAAAAAAGTGGCTTAAAAAAAGAAAACCGCACTTGTCAGGATTAACAGCTAGAGCAAGTGCGGAAAATATGAACTATTTTTCACAAATATAAGGAAAACTCTATCATGAGTATTCAACAAATCGCTAAACAATTAGAAGTTTTGACAGCACAAAAAGAAAGAATTCGGTTAGTCTCTGCTATTCCAAGCGATATAAGCTCTGAATTAATCAATGTGGAATTAAATGATTTCGCTGAAAAAATTAATTGTTCGGCTTTCACTCTTTTGCTTCCGCAGTACGACCAAGAAATTGAAAGATTAAACAAATTAGCAGGATTTAATAATGACTGAAAATGAAAAATTTTATCAACTGTGGAATGGAGTTCAAATAATCATTCGCAGATTTGAGAATAAGAAAAAAGATCCTATTCAAACTCCACTTTGTGCATTAGTGAAAGAATTAGAAGAAACTGCAATGTTAACGCTACACGATATGCAAGTAACTTCGCATAATTTTAAATTTGCTTTGAAAACTGCACTTGGCGAGGCCCCAAATACATATTTGATGAACGAAGATTATAAAGCTTTGCTCATCGAAGATTATAGGCAAGTTCTAAAAGAAACAATCGGACTTGATTTTGAATTTACAATTAAAAATGATAACCAATTAATAGAGGCATAAATGAAAATCACACACACAATCTTACTAACTAAAGAATTTAAAGATTATAAAGCGGCTGCCAAGTTCGTAGCTTGCTCACTGGCAATCTTTGGGTTTATTATTATAATACTTGTAGCATTGGGGGATAGATGAATCAAGAAATTGAACTAATGAAGCCAATGTTTAATAAGAAAAAACTTGAACTGCCAGTGCTTATGCGGTGGAATAACCGTGGCGATAGATATTACTTTGATATTGATTATTCCAATGACGAAGTGACTTTCTACCCTTCGGTTACAACTTTGCTTGGCAAGGTTCTCCCAGAGAGCGAATTCCTTTCAGGAGAAAAAACAAAACGTGGAACTGAGTACTGGACGTGGATGAACGAATTAGCCGACCAAGGTACATTCATCCACCAAGAAGTCACTAATTATTTGATAAATAAAGTGATTGATTTCGATTTGCTCTACGACAGAGTTTTGACTTTTATTTATGGCACAAAAAAGAATTACGATGCTTACTATTGGCTTCGAATTGTAACGCCTAAGATTGTTTCATTTTTGAAATTCATTCAAGAATGGGAGGTTGAACCTCTTTTCATTGAAACCACCTTTAAATATAAAGATGGCAACAACAAATGGGCTGGCACAGTTGACTTGCTGGCTTATGCTACTGTTATAGACAAAAAAAATACAAGCAGACATCTTTGTTTGATCGATTGGAAATCAGGGCTGAATGCTTACGATTCGAACGCTTATCAATTACAGATGTACAAGATGGCTATTGAACAAGCTACTGGTCTTGTTATCGAAAAATTAATCAATGTTAACCCAGTTAAATACTTGAGTGGGAATACCCCAAATTTCAAAATCACTAACTGGTCAGATAACTCAAATTTACAAAATCTGAACCATTTACTGCCATTAGCAATGGCTTTAGGATTAGAACCAACAGAAGTAGCCATTTTCTCGGGGAAGTTTACACCCGATGACTATATCAACTCTATCTATCGAATGGTGGACGCAAAAGAACACGTGACAAAATTAACCAAAGTAATTAATTTCAAACAAAAACAAGGAGCAGCATAATGGGTGCTGGAAGACATGCGGGTATAAGTAAAACTTTTTTTAATATCAATAAAGAAGGTAGGTTGAGCCACAAGAATGAAGCTGGAGGAATAGAGCTTTATGATTATTTAGAGGGGCGGTTAATTAGCATAGAACCAAAAGACGGAGAGTATGAAGGGAAGCCAACTTTTAAGGTTATTTTTATTTTTGAGGATGGCGGGGAATTGTTATCACTTGAATGTGGCAGATTCTCTGGCTTCGGAAGAGATTTAATTACCAAATTGTTTAAATCTGCAGATTTTCAGAAAATT
>JAWXBT010000243.1:0-4070 GCA_034440315.1 bacterium | reverse complement strand
GGTTTTGTAATGGCATCCTCTGCAAGTGATGCAGGACACAGCGAAAAAGATATTCGTGAAAAATTAGTGAAAACGGGAGCAGTTGATGTAATGACTGCGATAGGTAATAACTTTTTCTATACCCGTTCATTGCCTTGCACCCTTTGGTTTTTTGACCGTGCAAAAGAGCAGGACAAAAAGAAAAGCGATAAAGTTCTGATGTTGGATGCACGAAAAATTTACCGAAAAGTAACCAGTAAGGTAAACGACTTTAGCCCCGAGCAATTGCAGAACCTTATTTGCATTGTAAACTTGTGTAGAGGCAATACTAAAAAGTTTGAAGCCACCGTAAAAAACTATATGGAAACTGCTGCTGATTTAGCCAAAGAAACAGCCGAAGCCACCACTGAATTGCAAAAGCAATTGCAGAGAGTTTTTAAAACCGTAAGCGACTTTGCAACTAAATATGCCAAAGAAAATAAGGAGGCAAAAGCATTTGTAGAGTCTTTAAGACTTGATGATTACCAAGATCTTTTGAATAAGCAAACTGAATTAATTAACACGATAGCCAAAAATCATAGCAATCATCTAATCACAGAAATCGCAGTACAGACAAAAGCCTTACGCAAGCCACAAGACAAACTTATTAAACAATTACTGGATGCTATAAGCACAGCAGCGAAAGAATACCAACTAAATAAAAATAAAGACTGGAAAGAGCTGAACCTAAAAGAACAGCTCGACCAACTGAAAGCCCTACAACAACAACTCAGTGGAAACCCCGATGAGGAAGAACCCGGCTTGCTACACGACACCGAATATTTTTACAAACAAGCCAATTGGCTTACGAGCCGTTTCCCCGAAGGAGTTTATGCCGATGTGGAAGGTCTTTGCAAAGTAGTAAGTCAGAAAGAAATTGAAGCCAAAGACTGGAGCCTAAGTCCCGGAAGATATGTAGGCGTGGACACCGCCACCGATGATGATTTTGATTACGAAGAACGCCTTGCCGAAATACATATTGAGTTGGAAGGATTGAATGAAGAAGCTGTTGCTTTGGCGAAGATGATTTCTGAAAACTATCAAAGCCTATCAATTTAAAGGGAATGAAAAACGAAATCATTCTATATCAAACAGATGAGTTGCCTCAACATATAGAGGTGCGGTTAGATGAAGTAAATGAGACTTTTTGGCTTTCTCTAATCCAAATAGCCAGTCTTTTCGAAAGAGATAAATCTGTTATTTCCAGACACTTGAAAAATATTTTTAAGGATAATGAATTGGATAAAAATTCAGTTGTTGCATTTTTTGCAACAACTGCCTCTGATGGCAAAACCTACAAAGTTGAATATTTTAATCTGGATGCTATCCTTTCTGTAGGATACAGAGTTAATTCTAAAAGAGGTACTCAGTTTCGTGTTTGGGCAAATGGAGTATTAAAAGACTACCTTATGAAAGGCTATGCGCTGAACCAACGAATGAATAGAATTGAAAATAATTTCGATAATTTATCCAATGAGATAAGCAAAATATCTTTGCAACTCAAAACACAAGATTTACCCAATCAAGGCATTTTCTTTGACGGACAAATATTTGATGCGTACGTTTTTGTAGCCGATATCATCAAAAAAGCCAAAACCGACATTGTGCTCATTGATAATTATGTAGATGAAACCGTATTGACCCTTTTGGCAAAACGCACTAAAAATGTAAAGTCCACCATATATACCAAAACCACCAGCAAGCAACTGCAATTAGATCTAGCCAAACACAACAGTCAATACAATCCAATAAACCTAAAAATATTCGCCAACAGCCACGACCGTTTTTTGATTATTGACCAGAAAGAACTATACCATTTGGGGGCTTCGCTCAAAGATTTAGGCAAAAAATGGTTTGCCTTCTCACGCATGGATAGCCTAGTAAACCAAGTATTGGATCAACTTAAAAACACAAAATAATGATATCCGAAATTAAACATTTTATTGAAAGTCGTGATGCATTGGCAAAACAAGCCCTGGTACAATACCAACCCATTGTGGAGCAGTTTATAACCGAAAATTGCCAGAACAGTAACCAACTATCTTACAACTTAGATTTTATGCTTGACTTTTGTTTTGACGGGCAAATGCTTATGCTTTACCGGAAACTTTGCAGGCATTTGTATGGTATTGATCCATCGGCTGCTGCTGATTATATAAATGCTTACAGAGAAATGTGGGATGAGGAAGGAATGCAGTTTGGGAATAATAAAAAGAATTTATCATGAAAAACGAAATACATATTGGGTTTGATGGATTGAATGAAGAGGCTGTTGCCTTGGCGAATACTATTGCTGAAAATTTTAAAACGGTTGTGATATGAAGTGGAGAGAAGTAGAAATTGGTCAACTTGTAGAACTGTGTCAAGGGCTTTGCATAAATAAAAAAAGCAATCATCTAGTTGCTGAAACAGGTCTTCCTTTGCTCCGAATTACAGATATGATAAATAGAAAACAATCTGTTTTCATAAAAGAAGAAGTTCCAGAAAAATTTATTGCAAAGCCAGATGATATTATTTATTCAAGAACTGGACAGGTTGGTTTAGTATTTCGAAATCAATTTGGAGTGTTGTTTAATAACTGCTTTACAGTAACTCCAGTTAATGACGAACTATCAAAAGATTATTTATACTGGTTTTTAAGAAGTGATAACACAAAGAAACTTGCAAACGATTACGCATCAGGTGCTGCACAGCTTGATTTAAGTCATAGTGCATTCAAATGTATTAAGATAAAATTTCCAACAGAACTCTCCACCCAACGCAAAATCGCTTCCATCTTATCGGCTTATGATGATTTGATAGAGAATAATTTGAAGCGGATAAAGTTGTTGGAGGAGAAGGCTGAAATCGTTTACAAAGAGGAATTTGATTTTTTCAAGCCTTCAAACGAAGTGAATAAATTACCTATTGGTTGGAAAGTTCAAAGAGCAGATGAAATTTTCAGAATCAACATTGGTAAAACTCCGCCACGTGAGCAGCAAGAATGGTTTAATGAGATTGATTCGGGAGTGAAATGGGTTTCAATAAAAGACATCAATAATTCAACAGTTTTCTTATTGAATACTAGCGAAACTGTTACTGAAAATGCGGTAAATAAATTCAATATGAATGTTGCCAAATCAGAAACGGTGATATTAAGTTTCAAATTAACAGTTGGAAAAGTTGCTATTACAACAGAGGAGATGGTTACGAATGAAGCAATTGCTCATTTTAACATAGATGATGAAACCAAAATGAATTCAGAATTTATTTATTTCTACTTGAAGAATTTTCCTTATGATTCTTTAGGCAGCACATCATCAATTGGAACGGCAATAAATTCTAAAATTGTAAAAGCAATGCCTGTTTTATTGCCATCAGAAAAGGTAATCGAAGATTTCGGCAATAATGTAAAGCCAGCTTTTCAATTAATTAAAACGCTTTTAAAACAAAACACAAAACTCAGAGAGGCTCGGGATATATTATTACCTAAACTGATGAATGGACAAATAGAAGTCTGAACTGTGATTAAGCTGATTAAATGATTAGTTATGATTTTGAATCAATGATATTTTAAAATCAAATAAATTAAAGTGCAGACAATTAATATGATTGATACGATTGTTATGATTAAAGAGGAATATAAATACTCCGAGTTGACATCCAAAATAATTGGTTGTGCTATGACCGTGCATAGAGCATTGGGCAATGGTTTTCAGGAAGTCATTTATCAAAGAGCTTTGGAAATTGAAATGGCAGATAGTGGGATATCATTTTCAAGAGAACACGAAATGCCGATATATTATAAGCATCAGCAAATAGGAACACGCAGGGTTGATTTTTTGGTAGAAGGTGTAGTTTCGGTTGAACTCAAAGCTATTATAAAGTTGGAGGATGTTCACTATGCTCAAGCTATTAATTATTTAGAGGCTTACGATTTGGAAGTAGGCTTACTAATAAATTTTGGTGCAAAAAGTTTAGAATTCAAACGCCTGCTCAACAGTAAATTCAAACAAAAAAATCAAGGTAATCCGCAAATCAAATAAATCATAGTTCAGACAATTAATGAATGG
>JAWXBT010000242.1:0-5178 GCA_034440315.1 bacterium | reverse complement strand
CTAAAATGTCGTACATTTGTGGATTATGTTCAGACGACACCTTAACATATCGAAAAAACGTAGTTTTTTTCTTTTTGGGGCACGCGCAACCGGGAAAACAACGCTGCTTCAGTCATTATTTAAGGAAAATGAGGTGACAGTAATAGATCTACTGGACGCTGAAATTTTGGCAAAACTGCAAGCTTATCCGCAGGAATTTCTGCCGATGGTCCAGACAGCAATCAAGGCCAGAAAAACGATCATCGTAGATGAGATTCAAAAGGTACCGGCACTCCTCGACTATGTTCATCAGTTAATTCAAAAAGAGAAGGCTGTCTTTGGTCTTACAGGATCTAGCGCACGAAAGCTTAAGCGTGGTTCAGCTAACATGCTTGCGGGCAGAGCATCGGTCTATAAGCTATATCCACTTTTATACAGCGAGATTGGAGAAAGCTTTAATATTGAGACAGCCCTTAACTGGGGAACATTACCCGAGGTCTGGACTTTAGATGAGACAGGTGAACGGAGTAGATTATTGCAGGCGTACGCAGAAACTTATGTTCAAGAAGAAGTTGTCGCTGAACAATTAGTTCGTAACCTCCCACCATTTCGTCGCTTCTTACAAGTCGCTGCACAAATGAACTCCAAGGTAATCAATGCCTCAAAAATTGCTGCTGATATTAGTACCGATCCATCGAATGTTAAGAATTACTTTGAGATTCTTGAGGATACTTTATTAGGTTTTAGATTGGACGCTTATCATGGTTCAATTCGAAAGCGCCAAAGACAGAGTCCCAAATTTTACTGGTTCGATACGGGTGTAGTTAGGGCAATTCAAAGACACTTAGACATGCCTGTTACTTCCTCCACCTCCTATTATGGTGAATTGTTCGAAAGTTTTATTATTAATCAAATTAAAACCATTCTTGAGTATTCCGGGAAGCAGTTCAGACTATCTTTTCTACTAACTAAGGATGGTGCTGAGATAGATTTAATTGTGGAGAGAGCAGGTAGTAAAACTCTTTGTATAGAAATTAAATCCGGAACAGTTGTGCGTCGTGAAGATTTTACTAATTTGCGAAAGCTAGCTGCAGATATTCCTAATTCGTTAAGTCTCTGTGTCTATAATGGGTCACAAAGACTTCAATATGATCAGGTTAAGGTCCTTCCCTGGCAAGAAGCACTCCAATCCATTGAGCCATCTAAGTAAAGTTACTATATACTTTGAGAGTTACTGCATACTTCCCATCGCAAATCCTCCGGGGCTTGTACTGATACTGCCAGAATAGCTTCCGTAACCGATACCATAGTGACTTCCACTCGGGGAGAGCTCTAAGGATAAAACATTTTTAGGGACAGTTGGATAAGGAATTATTGAGAACAACTCAGTTACAGAATTAGCGGAGATCTGAAGCCCGAAGAGAGTTGGTAACGTTGAATCTAAAGAGGCATTGATAATACCGTATGCTAGTCGGCCTCCGGAATTGTATGCCATATCCGTAAATTGCATCTGAGAATTAAAATTCCGCTGGTAAAAAACCTCTCCGCTTCTAGTGTGGAGAATGCTTAGCTGGCCTTGATGATCATTTTGAGATAATCCTCTTTTAGATGCGATAGCTATCGTTCTTCCATCTGGAGAAACTCGCACCATCGTGCCGTTACCCGTTTCAAGCGGTGCAAGATTAAATATTTTTGTATACATGAGTATGTAACTGGATCCTGATGCTTTATATACAGCTAATGCTGGAAGCCAAGATGAAGTTCCAGGCACATAATGTGAATATATAAATGTAAGAACTAAGGCATTTGTAGATAGATCGAACTTTGTATTGCCTGGTAATGTTGGAAGAAGTTTCATGCTTGTAGTTACATTGTTGGTAGCGATAAGAGTATTTAGATCTATAACGATTGGAAAGGAGCTCGAAGCATCCCCTAAGTATAAAAGTGCATTTCCAGACCGTGATAGTTTATATTTGCCTTCGTAAGTAAAATACGAGAAAGGTAATATCCATTCAGAGATTGAATTTTGCGACGTTTCTTTAAGATAGATTTTTTTACCATTCACGCCGAATAATTGCTCGGTCAATACAACTCTACTTCCAGTTTGGTTAGCAAAAATTGAATACTTTGATCCGGAAAAGTAATTTCCACTATGAAGTCCGGTATCTTTATTTAAGATCGTAGTAAGAGTTTGAGTTGCAAGATCGTAGGTAAATGCTTTAGCCCACCAACTAGAAGTGGCATTATTTTTAACACCATATGTAAAAGCAATAATTGAACCTCCTGCTGAGACCTTAGTATATTGCACATCAAAGAAATTACTAAACTGCTCCAGTGGTACCGTTATAATTGGCAGAGCGTTAGTACCTAGTTGAGGATCACTAGTAAAAATCCTAAGCGAGAGAGATTGCGGATACGGAGGTGTTGAAGATCCAGTAGTATTTAGAGTAGCAAAAAAGTTTTGATTATTAGATGTAGCTACCGCAAAAGAACTGCCACCCTGACTTGACTCCTCGTTCTGTGCCGATTGTGCAGCCCAATTATTGGCTGACTGTATCCAAAGTGGTGCGCCTTGAGCCACAATGTTGCTAGAGGCAGTAAGCAAAACAATAAACTGCAAAAAATACGTTTTATAATTCATAACCTATTTCCTTATTCAGCAAATAGTAACTAACATTCTTTAGAACCTTCCTCGCCTTCTAGATACAAATGATATCGGTTACTCTTTTGATATAAAATGAGTAACCGACACCATTTTTTTTGCAACTAAGAGCAAACAAAATTTGCACTTAAGTTTATGGATGAGATTACAGATCCATAAAATGTACCAAGTCCTCCAGAGAAAGCTTGAAAATTAAAATTTAAACCAAGTAAGCTCCGTCTAAATTTTAGAGCAACGGTGTTGCTTGCTACTATTTGAGCAAGTTGTGTTTGATTGGTAATATCAAAATCAGGCAAATACCCAAAAGAATATCCTTTGTTTAAATAACTTATTGTAGCTCCAATATGAAGCGGAGAATTTGATAGAGTATAATTAGAGATATAATCAACAGCAGGACTTTCTAATCTAACAGCCCCAATAGGTGAATTGTCATTGGCAAATTTGATGTCAAGAAAACTATTCATTCTCGGACAATCTTGGATTGCAGTAGAAAGTGGGCAATCTGCCCCCGCAAAACGTAACACGGAGGTGCTTTGAGTTATTTCATATGCGGTATTAAAGATTGTAAGAGCATCCATAGCTCGAAACTGCACAGCACTTAATGTTTGTCCAGTAGGGCACTGTTTCGCTCTAATGTTTATTGTTCCATCAGATAATCCGACAGCGACACCTGCTGCCTTTGAAGTTAGAGATCCAGGCAACCATTGCGCTTGCCCTAAAGATGTTAAACCTATGATCGACAACAAAGCTGACAAGATTACTAATTTATTCATAATAGTTTCCTTTAATTAAATCGCATTCATAAACTGTCTTTATACAGTTATGATATCCAAGTTTTATTTCACTAATTCCGACACTAAGTTTCTATGGATAATAGATGCATTAAATATGCCATCTTGGACTTGGGGGTTTGCGCTACTAGTGACTTGCTGAAGTATCTGGGATCTTTAAGAATTTTTAAGCAGATTATTGTAGGTGTTTTTGCTATGTATCAATTTAATTCGCGTTCGATACCTTAAAGTTTTTATTCAAACCAAAATGATCAGATGGAATCCGCAGATTTTAAAAAAATCATCTTCTCTTAGGAAGTCTATCAAGCTGTTATTTTATGTTGAATTAAAGATTTAAATTCCACAGCAAAATCAAGCAGTTACAAATACTAATTTTATGCAAATTACTATTTTATATATCTAGCTTCAAAGATATCTAGCATCAAAAATCATTTTCTAAAATTATTCATCAAACTGTACTAAAATGCTGCTTAAGTTAAATGAATCCGCACCGATAACTACTATGGTCCCTTCAGGATCACTTTAACACGGATGTAAAATCTCAAACTCGAGTTAACGAGGGAGAGCTACTCAAA
Source organism: bacterium (assembly GCA_034440315.1). Classification (GTDB taxonomy): domain Bacteria; phylum Bdellovibrionota_C; class UBA2361; order UBA2361; family J135; genus JAWXBT01. Next base: position 1,171 of record JAWXBT010000242.1, on the reverse strand, counting down.
GGAATAGAGTTATGACAATTGAAGCTGCAAAGTTACGCATACAAGTAAAAACTCCAGAGGTAAATGAACCTGGTCGAAGAGTTAGAAGCGAAGAAACCTTGCCAACACCAACAGGTGTTACACCCCAAGGTGATTCCGAACCAGCATCTAAAACTTTTCGTGGACTCTATAATAGAGTAGTGAATTCTGATCTTGATCGAGAACAAAAAGCAGGATTGATAAATAGAATTAAAGGTGCTGCTACTAACAATTCATCCTATGGTGATGATGTTCAAGAAGGCAATAATATTAAAGCCGATATTTCAAAAGCTCCAGTTACTACTGGCCGTTTACTTGGCAAAGCTTAATTTCTTTTAATATTAAAAGATTAAAGCGATGTGGTGTGGTGACAATCTTAGGGAGGTTCTCCCTAAGATTGCCCGCGCCAGATCAGCCTGAGAGAACCTTCTCGATCTACTCGATTTCCTACCAGGACGGTGCAAAATTCCAACTTCTTTCGCGATGAAATCACGGAAAGTTTTTTGGACTTAGTCTATTTACTGACTTATAACCAAGGAAGTCCTCTAAACAGGAGATCATTTTTCAATCTCTGATTATCGTAAAACAAAAATACCGGAGGAGCTTAAAAAGGCTCTTTTATCTGCGCATTTAATGTACCCTGAGCTAGAAAGCTGGAGTGAAGATTTAGAAATGGCAGATCCGCTTTCAATTTCCGAAGCACTTCAGCAAGTAAAGTTTATGACGGCAGAAGTTCATCGTCATTTAGAATCATCTAAGAGAAGACTTGCAGGTTTTTTACAAAATAAAGGCCCTGAAATTTTACTAAATCGCGAAACTCAAAGTGTTGATTACTATTCGTATCTTTTTAGAGTTGTTCGGGAAAATCAACCTTGGTTGATTGACTTTATTTCACCTAAGAAAGAATAAAGTTGCAACCCTTATCTTCGAAGTATCAACGGTGGAGAGACTGCTCTTTCCCCAGCAGGAAGATTATCATCCGTCATTACTGCAAATACAACTAACTCTGGGGCATGGTTTTCATTAAGTATATTAAAAGTCAGAGTTTGATTTGGAGCAGTGCTGGTAAGATTTATGCTTCTACTACGACCGATGATATCTGCAACAACATATTCACCCCACCTTTGTACTGGAGAATCCAATACTTTTGGTG
>JAWXBT010000241.1:0-7360 GCA_034440315.1 bacterium | reverse complement strand
ATATATTCCATTGATATCAGCTTCTCCCATACCTAATTCATAAGAAAACTTCATTCCGGTTACAAAACGATTGATTGAAATATCATTCTTCATACCGAGAATACTGTCTGCTGGGCCGCACATTCCAATATCTGTTATGTAAGCAGTTCCTTTGGGCAATATTTCCTCATCTGCTGTTTGAACATGAGTATGCGTTCCAAAGACCAGGGCTACTCTGCCATCTAAATACTTACCCATGGCTTTCTTTTCAGAAGTTGCTTCAGCGTGCATATCACAAATAATTATATCAGCTTTCCCCAATTCTCCATTTAAAAGCTCATCTGCCTTCCTAAAAGGACAATCGAGAAATTGTGAGATAAAAACCCTGCCCATCAAGTTAAGGACACCAACATTTAGATCCCCACATTTTATTATGGAATACCCTTTACCCGGAGCTCCTGGAGGATAATTTGCAGGTCTTATGCACCAGGAAGAATTTCGATCTAAAAAATCTTTTACTTCATTTTTTTGCCAAGTATGATCTCCTAGAGTAATAAGATCGGCTCCAGCAGCCTTAATCTCATTTGCACACTTTTCATCAATACCTGAACCACCTGCGGAATTTTCACCGTTTACTATTACAAAATCAGCATTGTATTCTTTTTTAAGCTTAAGCAATTCTGAAGTAAGGGCTTGTCGTCCAGGTCTACCGACAACATCGCCTAGTGCCAAAATTTTAATATTCTTGTTATTCACTAGTTCTCTGCCAATAAGTTCTTAAACTTTGAGAAGACCTCAGTTTTTATTTACAGAAATTATATTCTCTTCATTACAAATCCAATCCATGGCAACATCGTGAGAACTAACTGGTACTCTCTCCACCATTTGAATAGTCCAGCATACTCCAACTTTTGCACTGCTAGCCATTTCTAACTGACTCAGGAACCGATCATAATATCCCTTACCACGTCCCAATCGATTTCCTGTTTTATCAAAAGCCATTCCTGGAACAATGACTAAGGTTTCAGAGGCTTGCTCCAAATTGTATGTACTTCCTGCTCCATCTTTAGGTTCAGGAATGCCATAGATGCCTGTTTCAGCTTCAAGATTCCAATCCTTACCTATGCCAATAAAAGTCATAGATCTATCAGGTAAGGATCGAGGTAAGAAAACTTCTCTTTTACCTAATTGAGAAACAATGAAGCTTGATAAGTCCGCCTCCCCAGGAAAGAATTTTGTCCAGGCTAATATACACTTAATTCTGTCTTTAAGATCAGTTTCCAAGATTGTATTCAAATTCGTACATACTTCTCTGCTAGCAGCACTGACCCATCGTTCATCCATTGAAGAAAGAATCTTCTGCATATCATTACGAATCTCTGTCTTCTTTTCCATCAAAACTGCCACCTTAAAAGAGGATATGAACGAGCATTCTAGTGTGATTCCACTAATTATCATTAAAAAACTCAATTCAATTTCATTACTTTAGCAAATTCAGGTATAATATGAACATAGCAACGAGCCATTTATTTGGGCTTGTTCAAGGTTATTTGATTTTTTGATATTTGGAGGTTCTCTGGTTAGGCTTCTCGGCACCAGGATTGTTTTACTTACTTTATCAGCTTTATTGCTGAAAATCTCTACTACTATTGCAGATAGCTCTCTTCAGTCCCACTCTGCTACAACCACTGATAATCAATGTTCATTTGTTGAAAATAAAACTACACAGTTTCAAGATTCTACATATTATTTTTCGAGTTCTCTTAAAACTCCCCCATTAATCAAAAAAACAAAGGCTTCCAATGCTCGCTGGCAGATCTTAGCCAATGATATTTTGCATGATCTTCTTGGTGATGATGTTAATTCTGAATTGGGAAGCTACCCTGAGATAAGAATTACAAAAGCAAAACTTCCAAATGCCTATGCATATGATCATAATCATCTAATAGTTACTTCTGGATTATTAGAAAGACTTGAATCCTCTGAAGAGTTTGCTTTTGTTTTAGCACACGAACTCGGCCATTTGTTTTTGCATCATCACAGTATGGCGAAACCTACTTCAATGACAGATTACATTGAACGTGAAAAAGAAGCTGATCAATATGCGATTAAGTTACTGAGAGGCACTCAATTTAATAAAAATGCAGGTCCTAAATTATTAGTGCGCCTTTCTGAAATTGCAGCCTCACCTAATGATTCTCTGAAATCTGCTTATCCAAGTATTATGGAAAGACTAGTAGCTTTAAATACAATTTCTGAGACTAATAAAAACTCCTTCTAATTTAGCCTGTAATTACAGTCTGTTATCATAAATAAGTGTAAATCAAGAGATAAAGTATAGTTGGCTCATTGCCGATATTAATTCTAGTGAGCAAACTAAAATACATTAGTACTAGTTCTAAGCTGTGCTTAAGGACTTAATGCCGAAAACTATAATTATTATTTTCTTTTTTAACTGATGGATTCTTTAGAAAATAAAACAAAAAAGTCTGAAAAGCGTGTTAAAATCGCTGAAGATAGTTTTACAATATCTCCAGCCGCTAGAAAAAATATTTCAATTCTCCTTATTGAACCAGATGCAAATACAAGAACGAATCTTCGAGCAGCAATAAAATCTCTCGGTTTTGGAATTATTACGGATGCTGCATCTCATGGAATCGGTTTAGAAAGAATTAATGACAGAAAATATGATTATGTGCTTTTCGATTCGAAAGCTTCAAATCTTAAACCATCCGACTTTTTAGCAAATTTATTAAACCAAGATCCTGACTGTATTGCTATCCCAACTTCTGGATCTCCTAGAGTTGATGATGTTTTTGATTTATTTGTAATTGGAGCAAGGGGCTTTCTTGTTAAGCCATTCACAATTGACTCTGTTGACGAATCCCTTATCTGGGCAACAAAAGGCGAACCAATTGCAGAAGCAGTTCTTCAAGCTAAAGATCGCAATGAGGCTTTAGTAGCCGTCATGATGTCGGCACTCGATAATGTTGCAACTTTGATGCGCCAATCTCGGCAATTTGAAACCGCATTGAGAGACCTTCCAAAGGCAATGAGAAGATTTATGCGATCGGCAGACTTAGCAAAAACTTTTTGCAAAGGCTCAGATGATATTTTAAGTAATACAATTTACGAATTCTGTATGGCTCGTAGTCAAGGACCAGCTTCAAGATTAGGAAGATTAAGAAAGAAACTCCAAAATAATAGAGGCCCTGAAGAAATGGCTACACCTTAATTCTGTATGAAATGTATCATTAATTTTTTGATTTTATTCATACTGGTTCCAAGCTTATATGCTGAAGGACTAAATGAATTAATCGGATCAGAAGAATATAAAAATTTTGATCGGGCAACTAGAAGAGCTACAGTAATTAAAGAGGGCTATAATTTAAATCAGAGCGAATACATAGATCTTTTCTCAAAAGGGAAAAGTGGAGTTAAGCAGATCCTTAATTGGTTGGGGAGTGGCTCAGGAGAATTCAAAAAACTCAAAAATGAAGCTGAAATTAATAAGGGGTTTATTGTAGCCAAACAAAATTTTCTGATACTTGGAACGCCTGAAGAAGATGTAATCTATTTGACTGTACTAATCCCAAAACCTGTATCTGTTGTTGCAAGTTCTTGGGGCTTATTTCAAGAATTTATTGAATTAGAACCTCCGGCTTTAGAAATTGATAGTAAGGAGGATATAGAGATTGACTCTTTTCAAGGTCAGATTTACTTCCATAGAAAAGAAGGAGCCTGCTCTTTATTATTGAAACTTTCTAAGGGAACTTTTTTTAATCTATTTACTAAAACCTGTGCAAATAGAGAGCATTTAATCTCACTTTCAAAATCACTTGATATTGCAAGACTAAATCAAAAAATTAACTCGTAACTGCCCTACTCTTATAATGAGAATTGAGTAGTCTCTAGTTCGCTGGCCACAGTATGAAGGGTCCTTGCGACTAATAATTTAACTTGATCAGAAGTTGGATTGCCAACTTTGGCTAGCTCTTTATACTGATTTGATAACTCATTTAAAGAAGCCCTACTTGTCATTCCAGCATGTGGAATAAGCACTCCAATTGTATTACCAATTTCAGACATTACTTTGGTAATACTAGCAGTATCTGTGAGACTTAGTGCTTTTTCCAAAGAAACTTTTAGAGTTGAAACATCTTGAGGAACTTGAGAAGTGTGATGAACCTCAGCTCTTGCCATTCGATCTTGTGCAATACTCAAAAGCTGCTCAATAGTCTTAGTTTCACCTCTTGGTGCACAACCAGAAACAATGAAAGATAACAAAGCTATAATTAATGTCTTTTTCATATCAGTTCCTTATGAATACCTATAGTAAGTCCAAAAAGAACTTTCCGAAAGAAAATCTTTATTTGGACTAACGATCCCCCGAAGGGATGATAAATAGTTATCCCAACTAAATGTTTTAAGTAAAGCGAAGGTTTTCAACAGAAAAAGTATTCGGAAATTACTTACTGGAATAACTATAACTGCACGAAAGTAATTTATTTTTTATGCAAAGTCGAGACACAGTATTTGACCCCGCTCATTCATAGGAGGATCCGCAGGAAATTGTAAATTAAACGTACTTCCCTGCCCAGGTTGACTTGTTACCTGAATTTTACCGCCATGTGAGGTAACAATATTCTTTACTACATACAAACCAAGTCCTGTACCCTGAATTCCCTTATGCTTACTTAAGCGGCTATATCGTTCAAAGATCCGAGGCACCTCAGAAGGCTCCATCCCGGAACCAGTATCCGAAACCGATAAGGAAAACTCTCCTTGCTTTACACTAGCCCTGACTGTTACAAGCCCAGACTTTTGAGTAAATTTAATGGCATTAGAAATAAGATTCCCAATAACACGACTTAAGGCTAATCCATCAACAATTGCTTCTCGTTCAAATCCCTCAATTTCTAACTTCAAGTTAATTTCACGACTGAGTGCAGATGGTTTATATTCTTCAACCACAGCAGTAACTAAGGTAATCACATCTTGTTTGGTGGGTTGTAGAATAAAATTTCCTTCTTGAATTCTTCTAGCACTTAAAAATTCATCGATTAAGGAAAGAGCTCCCCTAGAAGAAGAGGCAATCCGAATTACAAGCTGGTGAGCTTTTTCTGGGACTGAGACTAAATCTTGTAACATCTCTGCGCAAAGCGAGATTGCTGCAAGTGGCCCCTTAAGATCGTGAGTAGTTGTAGATAAAATTTCTTTTTGAAAACGCTCCCTTCTTTTCCGATCACTGACATCTTTAACCCAAGCGACACTTCGCAAAGTTCCATCGGTATTTGATTCAATTACCGAAATATTTAAATCAAAAGCTGCATCAGGATCATCTTTGAGTAGAATTTCAGTACTCCACACAGCACCTGGAGCAAGTGTTGCAAGGTTTTTCTTTAGATCATTTATTAACGACTCTCGACCTTTAACAGAACTTCCAATAACTGAAAAAAGATCGCTTTCTTCACCTAAACATCTTTTTACAAAATTTGAGAAAGAGGAATTTTTATATGAAATCTCACCTTGGTTGTTAATAACGGCCATGGCATCTTGGCCATTTTGAATCGCTACTCTTAAAGAGTCCATCTCCCTTTGCAGTCTCTGACGCTCTCTTCGTAACTCTTCCCCTGTATGAGTACGAGCTAAGGCCAAGCCAAAAATCTCATCGAAGGTTTCATCAAAATTTTTAACAATAAAATCAGCAGCCCCGAATCTCATGGCTTTTACTGCATCATTTATCGAACTTGATGAAGTAAGCATGATCACTGGAGCATGCCCACCTGCTTTTAATAACGTCTCAATATGTGTCACCCCTTTGGTGTCGGGTAAGTTTAGATCAGTTACTATTAGATCTGGTTTGTGTTGAGAAAGAAATTTTAATGCCTCCCCGACACTAGTTAATACCTTAACTTCTCTACAATATTTTGAGACAGCCCGTTTAATGAGAATTCCATGGGCAGGCTCATCTTCCACCACTAAAACAAGGTCAAAAAGTTTGTCATCAGTCATATGGTAGTTGTCAGAAATATTGAGATATTAAACAAGTTCTTCCTTAGAATAATTTTTCTTGAAAAACCTTTGGCTTTCTAAATTTTAGAACGGCTACTATTCATCTCCACCCCAGCTTCGCTACGCTCAGGAGTCCCTAAAGTGGGCACATTAGAAACAATCGCCTTGGAATCTCAAGAAATTTGGCAATTATTAAAAATACTACAAGTGACTCAATTACTTAGGCTTTAATCAAAAAACAGATCCACTAAACCTATGATTGAGATAAAAATAGAGTTATCATACTTTGTTGTTTATACAACACAGTAGTTTCACTTGAGAAATATAATCGATTTGTAGGAGCATTCCGTGATTAAGCCTGACCATTGGATTACTAAATTTGCTGAGGCCGGAGGAATACTCCCTTTTTCTCCCGAACAAGTTAACCCTTCAAGTTATGATGTGACAATTGGTGATCACTGGATCTGTCCAACAAGAGAACCAGAAGAATTCAAAGCTGATTCTCTGATATTGTTTCCTGGAGAAGTAGTTCTAGCTACAACAAGAGAATTTATTAAATTGCCCCGTGATGTGGTAGCAGATCTTAAATTAAAAAGTACCTTAGGTCGTCTTTGGTTAAATCATAGTTTAAGCGGATGGATCGATTGTGGTTTTAATGGTCAGGTCACTTTGGAATTACAAAATCTAGGCCCATATCCTAGAAAACTAACGGCAGGTATGCGCGCAGCACAACTTGTTTTCATGGCCATGGAGTCCCCGCCAGAGATCGCATACGGTGAAAAAGGCAAAGGTAACTACCAAGGCCAAACAGGTGCAACAAAAGCATGGAGTGAAGATTTCTTCCCCACTGTAAAAGAATCAATAAAGAAAAGATAAAGGTACCTTTTTTGAAAGTTTTGATATCTAGGCCTGATAAAATTGGAGATGTAGTACTTGCTCTGCATGGAGCAAAGCAGCTAAAAAAAATGCTGCCCAATGCTAAGGTTTATCTTCATGTATCAGAATATACATTGCCACTTGTCTCAAATATCAACTTTATTGATGGCGTAATTAAAGTTGGCGATGATCTATCAAGCTATAAGTTTGATGCAGTTGTTGACCTTATGGCTAAACTTGATACTGCAAAGCTTTATCTCTCCCCTCCCATTCCGACTCGCATAGGAAATGCAGCTAGGTGGTTTAGTCTTTTATATACTAAGCGCGCCGTAGTCAGACGTTCTTATGCCAAAATGAATGAGGCTGAATATAATTGGAGACTAATCTCCTTACTTGATCCAAAAATTATAAATTCTGAATTAACAGAAAGTCTTAAAATTTCTGATTTTACAAATATTAAGCCATTTGAAACAAGCGATGAATATATTGT
>JAWXBT010000240.1:0-11078 GCA_034440315.1 bacterium | reverse complement strand
GGTAAATTTAGTACAGATATCGGTCGCCAGGCACTTTCTTGGGGTCAAGGTATAGTCTTTCAATCTTTGGATGTTTTTAATCCGTTTGCTCCTGCCTCCATCGATACGGAATATAAAACCGGTCAGGATATGGCCCTAATCTCATATTCTTATGATTTAAATACTCAGATTAATGCTTTGTTAGTACCTCGTAGAGATGTGATTTCTCATGATTTTGAATCTGATAAAAGTTCATTTGTGCTGCGAGTTCAAAAACGTTTCGAGGGTACTTCCTATGAAACACAAGCTATAATTGCAAAACACTTTGATGAGCCAATGATTGGCTTGGGTATTAGTACAACTTTATTAGAATCAGTAATTCGTTTCGATTTCGCCCTTTTTGATCCTGATCAAGGAAATCTTATCCCACAAGCAATTATTAATATGGATAGGTCATGGGAAGCATTTGGAATAAATTGGTATGGCTACTTAGAATACTTTTATAGTGGATCTGGTACCTCCAGCTCTAATTATTCTGATTTGTCTGAAAGGCTTTTGAAAAAGTTAGAACAAGGGGAACTTTTTACTTTAGCTGAAAATTATTTAACAACTGGATTCAAGCAGGAGATAACACCCTTAATCAATCTTTATGAACTTGTAATTTTAAATCTTGACGATAATAGTACCTTGTCGCAACTAAAATTAACTTATGATTTAACTCCTAACTTTACTATTTTATCTGCACTAACTTTTGGGTTAGGTGCCAGTGGCGATGAATTTCAAAGTCTTAAATTATTGAATGGAGGCCTTTTGGGAAGGGGAGACTCCTTCCTTCTACAAGGTAATTACTATTTCTAAATAAGTTTTTTATAATTTTTTTTCTTAAGTACTACCGATCGTTAACAACTTGAAACTATTAGATTATTTAAGATTTTACTATTCTTAGTTTAATTTAGGATTTTATCAAGAATTTAAAGCAACATCGAATTCCTTTTTTAGCATAACTTGTAAGTACTGCTCGTATTCGTCGGTGCAATAATCTCTTATAAGTCGGTTTTCAAAGTAGGTTCCCATAAATTTTTAGTAGTTTTTAAGATAAAAATGTCTTAGACATATCTGCGCTTGAAAATAGCAGGGAGAATTTGAAAAATGTTAAGAAGAAAACCAGCTCGATTTCGTTTTGGAGAGCCTTCCTTTGGAAGAAGAATTCCGCGTTGTAATTTTAATATTATAAAAGCGGATGTTGAAGCTGTTAAGAAGATTTCAATTCTTGATTTGGATAAAGAGCATAAAGAAGTAACCCAACTTTTCAAGAACAAAAACATCGATCAATCAGATAAGAGATTAGATTCTGAAGAGTCTAAAAGAACTTTCTCAATTGAGGAAAATCGACCCTCGTAAAATTGACCTATAGCAAATGAGATAATTACCAAGCGATATTTATTCACTTCTACAAAGAATCATTAAAATGAACTTTATTCTTAAGAATAATGTCACTCACATTAATTTCAGAGCGATATAGGTTATATAGCACCAAGAATAAATAACCTTGTTTTAAAATACTATTAACATAGTCATAAGCTACTAATGATACTACAATTTGTGGGCGACATAATGCTATAACTTTCTAAGTTTTAATCTGGAAATAAAAATGCTTAAAAATCAAAACATTGCAACTCTTAATAAAATTGGCCAATCGATTTGGTATGATAATTTATCAAGAGATGTCGTTCAGTCAGGCGAACTTAAAAATCTAATTGATGCCGGTGTATCTGGACTTACTAGTAACCCAACAATTTTCCAAAAAGCGATTTCAGGTTCAGCCACTTATGATTCTGATATTAAAAAACTATTGGACCAGAACAAATCAGTTGTTGAGATATGTGAAGAATTGATGCTTGCAGATGTTACAAGTGCTGCCGATCTTCTTAAGCCAACCTATGATACGACTAATGGGGCCGATGGTTACGCTAGTATTGAGGTATCTCCTTTGCTTGCAAAGGATACCAAGGGGACTCTTAATGAAGCACTTAGACTTTGGTCTAAGCTTAAGAGAAAGAACGTAATGATCAAAGTGCCTGCCACCAAAGAGGGCTTGCCTGTGATTACAAGTCTTATTGCTCAGGGTATTAATGTTAATGTTACATTGATCTTTTCAGTAGAAAGATATTCTGAGGTTATGAATGCCTACCTTTCAGGTTTGGAAATTAGATCAAATGAAGGAAAAGATCTTAAGGTGGCATCTGTGGCTAGTTTTTTTGTCTCTAGAGTAGATTCAATCTGTGAGAAGTATTTTGATGAATTAGTAAACAAAAAGGAAGCACAGGCTTCAAGCAAGAACCTTTTTTTCGGAAAGATTGGAATTGCCAATTCAAAGATAGCATATGCTAAATTTGAAGAGGTGTTTGCAGAAGATCGTTTTAGCAAACTAAAAGCTAAGGGAGCTTGGATTCAAAGACCTCTTTGGGCCAGTACAGGAACTAAAAATCCAGCTTTTTCTCCGGTACTCTATATTGAAGGCCTTGCTGGAGCAGATACTGTCAATACTGTTCCACCCCAAACTTTGGCTGTCCTTATGCAAAATCTCAATGCTAAGGATACAATTAAAGATGATTTATCTAAGTCTAAGGAAATTGTGAATAGTATTGAAAAGCAAGGCTTGAATTTTTCAAAACTCTTAGTTGAGCTCGAAGTAGCTGGTCTGAAGTTGTTTGCAGATTCGTATAACTCATTAATTGAAGATCTTGAAAAGAAATGCGCTTTACTTAAATAATTTTTAAGCTAGGTTTTCGTTATTTATATGCCAAATCCATTCTTAGATGACTTAACAGAGAAATCTGGCAATGCTCCATCAACATGCCTTGTTATATTTGGTGCAACTGGAGATTTAACTAGAAGAAAGTTGATCCCAGCACTTTGTAACCTAGCCCAAGATAAATATTTGCCTTCAAATTTTGTCGTAATTGGAGCTTCTCGATCCCCACTTTCAGATGAAGATTTTAGAGCCTCTCTTTACGAAGGAGTACAGAGCTTTTCTCGCCGCCAGATTTTAAAGAGTGATTGGGATAATTTTGCAAAGAACGTATTCTATCATCAAGTTCGCTTTGATAATCTGGATGATTTTCAAGCTCTGAAAGATAGGTTAAGTAAAATCGGAAAAGAAAAAAAAGAGAATTTTAATTATCTATATTATTTAGCAACCGCACCTAAATTTTTTGGATCTATAGCTAAAAGTTTACATGACGTTGGATTAGTGGAAGAGCCCAAAAAAGGGCAGCGTACTACTTCGATTGTGGTTGAAAAACCTTTTGGTAGCGATCTAGATTCAGCAATTAAGCTTAATGCTGAAATACGAAAAAGTTTCTCTGAAAATCAAATTTTTAGAATTGATCACTATCTTGGCAAAGAAACAGTTCAGAATATTTTAGTCTTTAGATTTTCTAATGGAATTTTTGAGCCGCTTTGGAATCATCGCTACATAGATCATATTCAGATCTCAGTTGCAGAGTCTGTTGGAGTCGAATCTCGTGGGGAATATTTTGATAGTACAGGCATCACTAGGGATATAATTCAAAATCATGTCTTTCAAGTTCTTTCTCTATTATGCATTGAACCACCAATTAATTTAGATGCTAATAGTATTAGAGATGAGAAAGTAAAAGTTCTTAAAAGTATTAGACGCTACAAACCCGTTGAAATTAAAAATAATATTGTCAGAGCTCAATACACTCACGGAATGATTGATGGTAAAGAGGTCTTGGGATATACAGAAGAAAGCAAGGTTATCCAAAAATCACAAACCGAAACTTTTACTGCAATGAGACTTGGAATTGATAATTGGCGTTGGGCCGGAGTTCCAATTTATGTCAGAGCTGGCAAACGCTTACCTAAACGAATAACTGAAATTACCATTTTTTTTCAAAAACCACCTGAAGCATTATTTAAAGGACTTGGCTATAAACAAATTGAACAAAACTGTTTAGCAATTCAAGTTCAACCCAAAGAGAGTATCTCGTTGCAAATTAGTTCTAAACCCCCGGGTCCAAGAATGAGATCTCAGCCGGTTGTTATGGAATTTCACTATGGTCAATCATTTGGTGTGCCATCTCCTGAAGCCTATGAAAGATTGTTATTGGATGCGATGAAAGGCGATGCAACGCTTTTTACTAGAGATGATGAGATCGAGGAAGCTTGGGATATATTGAAACCCGTTTTTGAAGTTTGGCAAAGTGAAAGTGCTCCCCCTCTTTACCGTTATGAAGCAGGAACATGGGGCCCAAAAGAAGCTGCTGATTTATTAAGAAAGAATAATCACCGTTGGAGACGTCTTTAAAAAGAGATCTTCATGGCAAAGAAAATTCAGAAATTTATCGAAGTTGCTGTATCTGATTTAGAGAGATCTCTTGAAACTTTAAAAAATAAAGTTGGAGAATCAGAACAAGTTCATACTTCATTTAGTAATCATAATATGGTCGTACTTTCTAGCTATGCTAGGGACGAGGCTAGTGATCAAGCCTTGATAGATCATCTAATTCGAGTAAATCCAGCACGGTTTTTTTTGGTTGTTTTTGCTAAAGTTCACCCACATGGAACATATAAAATTTCTGCAAAATGTGAACTCGTCTCTAAAGAAGAAAAGATCTGCTCAGAAATAGTAAAGATTGAATGTGCATCAGAGTCTGTAGTTGAAGTGGCTTCAGTATTGAGAGGACATCTTTTAGCTGGAGTTTCAAGCGATGTTTTCATTACCGATCTTGATTCACTTAATGAAAATATTGCTAAGCACATTCTTACAATTGCAGATCGTGTAATTTACGATGGTAAAGATTTAAAAGGTTTGAGTAAGGTTTCATGGATCGGGAAATTTTGCTCAAATCGAATTGATATTGAGTGGCTACGACTTTCCTCTTGGCGAGAGGCTATAAGAATGTTGTTCGAAGTTCCTGTAATTGGAAATCAAGTTTCCCGCATAAAGGAAGTTGAAGTTAGCTGTAATTTTATCAAGAACGAAGGTCAAGTTTTGCCTCTATCTGCTTTACATCTTGCTGCCTGGATTTTAGGTTGTCTTGAGTTAGAAGTAAGTGCCTTAGGAGTGGATTTTTATGAGTGTAGAAATTCAGAGGGTTCCGTGGTTAAACTGAGATTCAAGGATCAGGATTCAAATCAGGGAGTCAGTGGGGTAAATATTAGGTTTCAAGATGCAGATAGATCTAACATCTCAAACTTAAATTTAAGTAGTTCTGCTGATAAAATTATCTGTCAAATGTCTGGTAACTCTGAATTTAGGACTGAATGTCTTCTAAAAGAGCATACAAGTCTTGAATTGTTAGAGCGTTTTTTTCTGGTAGGTACCTCAGTGAATCAGTATGATGCTGCCTTAAGACTTTCGATTGATATTGAGAATCTTCAGAAAGGTTATAAGTTTCACCATTAGTATGATTACACTTTAAATTTTAAATTATTATATGAAACAAGCTTCTATAGAGGTAGTTGATGCCCAAGTGTTTTCACATAATGTATCTGAAGAAATAAAATTCTCAATTGAAGATGCTATAAATCGCTCCGGACAATGTACCATTGCTTTATCAGGAGGAAAGACTCCAGCCGCAATTTATAGGATACTGAGTAAGCCACCACTAGTTGAAAGTATTCCTTGGTCTAAGGTAATACTTATTTGGGGAGATGAAAGATGGGTTGCCAAGGATAATCATCAAAGTAACTACAATCTTGTTGATGAGACATTGTTGTCAAAGCTGATTGATAAAAAACCAAAAGTTATTGCGGTTGATACAACCTTAAAGGATGTTGAGACTGGAGCAAAAGATTATGAAGAGAAGTTACGAAAAATTTCTGGTCTAAAAGCAGATGAAATACCTTCAATAGATATTTTACTCCTTGGAATTGGTGAAGATGGACATACTGCCTCTCTTTTTCCAGGATCCGCTGCCTTAAAAGAGAATAAACGAATTTGCCTAGCCGTCACAGTAAAAGATGCAGAGATAAAAGAGAGAATAACGATAACATTTCCAGTTATTATTGCCGCAAAAAAAGTTTTCTTTATCGTAACTGGTGAAGGAAAAGCTGATATTATTAAGAATATCCTGGAAGGTAATGAAGATGAGATGGTATATCCAGCGATGATATATAAAAAAGCCAAAGGCAACGTAACTTGGTTTTTGGATAATGGGGCTGCCAGTAAACTAAAAACATAGGAGCACTAAGATTGTTACGGTTAAATTTATCAGCAAAAGTAGAAGCCTTCAGAAATGAATTTCGAAATTGGCTTAATGAAAATGAACCTCCAAAAGTGACTGATCCTGGTCTTGTTTCATTTGTTAAAGCCGGTAGAGCTTGGCAAAAAGTCTTGGCAAAGGGAAATTGGGTTGCAGCCCATTGGCCGATAGAATACGGAGGCCGGGGTTTAAGTTTAGTTGAAGAAGCAGTTGTACAGGAAGAATTAGTAAGAGTCGCAGCACCCCAAGTTTTAGGATTATTTGGTCTTACAATGGTTGGTCCAGTTTTAATTAAACATGGAACAACCCAGCAAAAAACTAGATATTTAAGCAAAATAATTAATGCTGATGAGATATGGTGCCAAGGTTTTTCTGAGCCAGGTGCTGGTAGCGATCTCGCCGCAATTAAAACTAAAGCCTTAAAAGTTGAAGCTGGTTTTAAGATTACTGGACAAAAGGTTTGGACTAGTTTTGCTCACATAGCTGACTGGTGTTTCGTATTATGTAGAACTTCCCAAACCAACAAAAAACATGAAGGCTTAACATATCTTTTAGTGGATATGAAGTCTCCCGGCATTACTGTTAGACCACTTAAGCAGATAAGTGGAGATGAAGAATTTAATGAGGTTTTCTTCGAGGAAGTATTCGTTCCTGATTCAGCAGTTGTTGGTCAAGTTGGTCAAGGTTGGAAAATTGCAATTTCAACTTTAATGTTCGAAAGAGTAGTTCTGACATTTTCAAGGCAATTACAATCTGAAGGTGCACTTAGAGAAATGATAAAAACTTATGATGAACAAAAACACTCACATCTTAAGAAGGAATTATCTAGGCAGTTAGTCAATTCTTGTGCCGTTAGAGCCTTAGCTTATGAGCATTTGATCGAGTATTCAAATGGAAAATCACCGGGACCTGAAGGCTCTTTAGATAAATTATTTTGGAGTGAAAGTTTTCAAGAAATATCTAAACTCTCATTAAGATTTGCTGGAAAGATTGGCGCATTGTCAGAAAATTCATCAGAAAATGGCACTGATATGCATAGGTATCTTTACTCAAGAGGTAGGACTATTGCTGCTGGAACTTCCGAGATTCAAAGAAATATTATTGCCGAAAGATTATTGGGATTACCTGTAAAGAGATAACAAATAGTGAGAAAGGCAAATACTACCCTTTTAGTTATTTCTATTCTGCTAATTGTAGGTTTTTGTCTTAGATCTTATGAGATAGATCTAAGGCCATTTCACCATGACGAAGGAGTAAATTATCACTTTCTAAGAGAAGCAATTAGGCGTGGGTTTTATCCTTATTCAAACGAAAATTATCATGGTCCATTTTATTTCTATTTTGCAAATTTTATCCGCATTATTTATGGAGATAGTGAATTCGCCATTCGACTTCCTAGCATTATTTCTGGAGTATTGTTGCTCTGTGCGCCAGTAATAGTATCAGGATCACAAGGAATTATTTTTTGCCTGATTTCAGCACTTTTCTTTGCAATTTCTCCTTCGTTGATTTTTCATTCAAGGTACGCAATCCATGAGATGACTTTTGTTACTCTTTCTATCTTTCTAGGTCTTTGCTCATATAATTGGATCTTGAATAGTAATAAAAAAAGGGAATTAATTTATCTTGCGTTGTTTTTGGCACTTTTAATATCAACTAAAGAAACTTTTATTATTACAACATTTTCGATAGTTCTCGGACTTGTTGCCGCATTTGGTCCTAGTAAGATTTTAAACTGCTTAAAATCCCAATCCAAGGAACTTTATGTCTCGTTTATATTATTTGTAACAGTTCTGTTTGGTATTTTTAGTGCAGGTTTTCGTTGGGGTGATGGACTCAAAGAGATGTTTATGGCGATCCCTCAATGGATCGGACGAAGTAGTTCTGATACTGGGCATTTTAAGCCATTTATTTATTATGCTAAAGCAATTCTGAAAACTGAAAGTTGGCTTCTTTATGTTCCACTTTTAGTTATTTTTTATCTGCTTATTGAATTTCTAGTATTTAGATTTAAGTTAAAAAGAAAGGCACCACTTTATCATTTGTTTATTGAGGATAGGTTTCTAAGATTTATTACCATTTGGGCAATCACTCAGTCTGCTGTTTATGGTTTTGTTCAATATAAAACTCCTTGGCTAATTATAAATCAAACAGCAGTAATGATACTTTTGTTTGCTAAAATTTTATCATTATTGATTGAGCATTTTAATTTGAAAGTTAAGATACTTTCTTTTTTAGTCATTTTTATTTGTACAATTTTATCTCTAATAAGTTCATATTTATATAACATTAAGATTCCTTTTGGATCCCAAAATCCATATTCTTATGTTCATACATCAGCTGGAATGATTCGTATGGTTGATGATATCATTCAGTATCGTAAGCATTTTCCCTCTGCTCGTGTTCTAATCGGAGTCAATACTTACTGGCCTCTTCCTTATTATGTTCGTAATTTTGAAAGTTTTGTTGCTTATCAGAAAGATGCCAAGGCTCAAAGTCAGTTTAATCAATTTGGTGTCATGATTTTAGATAAAACTGAGAATTGGCAAGACAAGAGCTGGACTAGAAAATATTACCGATTAAGTGATGTGCAAGAGAGTTTTGTATATTTTAGAGTTAAGTAAAGGGTTGTTTTAACTTGTATCTATAGTATTTACTGTTTTGCCTCTCTACGGTCTGCCCTATAACGATTGAATAGTATGGAACTTTATTTCGCTACCGATTTATGTCAATCACTATAATCTCAAGAAATTGAGCTTGCAGCGTTTTTCTATTCTATTAAGTTGCCCCTATGCAGTTTTCAGTATTATCAAGTGGCAGTAAAGCCAATTCTACTTATCTTGACACAGGATCGCAAAGATTTCTGATCGATTGCGGACTTTCGGCGAAGCAGACAACTCAAAGATTAATTTCTTTAGGCATCGATCCAAATACGATTGACGCAATTTTCGTTACCCATGAGCACTCCGATCATATCGCAGGAGTTCCTATTTTTAGTAAGAAATATAATGTGCCAGTTTATGCAAATTCTGAAACTGCTCAGTTTATCTCTGGCATTGAAAAACTTGAGATCTTTATTACTGGAGAAGAGATTTTAATAGAAGGGGTTTCCGTAAGATCTTTTGGTATTGTTCATGATGCGGTAGATCCCGTTGGATTTACAATTTCAAAAGACGGGTTTAAATTTGGACAAGCCACAGATTTAGGTAGGGCTACTATTGTAGTAAAAGAGGCCCTTAAAGGGTCACATGCCTTACTCCTTGAAGCTAATCATGATTTAGATATGCTTTATTCTTCAAATTATCCTTGGGAATTAAAGCAGCGTATTTCATCTAGTCATGGCCATCTGTGTAATAATGTAAGTGCAGCTCTTTTAAAAGATCTTGCTCATTCTGAGCTTGTCCAGGTTGTTTTAGGCCATTTAAGTGAAAATTGTAATACCCCCGAAGTTGCTCTTAAAACTATAAATGGGTATTTAGATGAGGCTGGACATAGGCTTAATATTCGATGTGCCTCAGTTCAGCAGCCAACTGAACTATTTTCTATTTCTCAGAGTCTTGATCGTCAGGTGGTTAATTTTTAATATTTTTTGAGATGAAATGATACCTCGCTATTCTAATCCCGAGATGACACAGATTTGGAGTGATGAATCCCGTTTTAAAATCTGGCTTGAAGTTGAAACATTGGCACTTGAAAAGATGGTAGATCTTGGACTTGCACCAAAAGAATCCTTAGACGCAGTACGCAGCAAGGCTAAATTTAATAAAGATAGAATTTCAGAAATTGAAGCTGAAGTAAAGCATGATGTAATTGCTTTTCTTACTAATGTCGCTGAATCAGTAGGTCCGCTTTCCAGATTTGTGCATAAGGGCATGACTTCGAATGATCTTTTAGATACTTCTTTTTCAGTGCAATTAAAAAACTCTTCAGAGCTTATAAACTCCAATATTGATAAACTTCTTTTAGCTATCAAAAAACGAGCTGAAGAATATAAAACGACTCCCTGCATTGGTAGAAGCCATGGAATGCATGCCGAGCCAACTACATTTGGTTTAAAACTTATTGGTTGGTATGCGGAAGTCAAACGCGCCCAAAAAAGATTCAAATCAGCAGTAGCTGAAGTTTGTGTTGCAAAAATATCAGGAGCTGTGGGCACCTTTGCTCAATTACCTCCAAGTGTTGAAGAATTTGTTGCTAATAAATTGGGACTTGTGCCAGATACGGTTTCAACTCAAGTAGTGCCTCGTGATAGGCATGCCGCCTTCTTTTCTGCATTGGGCATTTTAGGAAGTTCAATAGAAAGATTTGTAACTGAAGTTAGGCATTTGCAAAGATCTGAAGTTGCTGAAGTAGAGGAAAAATTCACTAAAGGTCAGAAGGGATCTTCGGCCATGCCTCATAAACGAAATCCTATTCTTTCAGAAAATTTGACGGGACTCGTTAGATTACTTCGCAGTTATGTGACCCCAGCCATGGAAAATATTCCACTGTGGCATGAGCGTGATATTTCTCATAGCTCAGTTGAGAGGGTGATTGCTCCCGATGCCTGTATCCTAGCTGATTTTATACTTAAAAGATTTACTGGCTTGGTTGAAAACCTTGTAGTTCATCCAGAAAAAATGCAGAAAAATCTAGATTTATCCCGCGGTCTTTATTTTTCAGGAACTTTACTCCTGGCCATGGTTGAGGCTGGAATGACTCGTGAAGATTCATATAAATTAGTTCAAAAGTATGCAATGGAAGCTTGGGAAAGGGCTGAGGATTTTCCATCCAAAATTTTAGCTGATAAAGATATCAATAAACTATTAGGTAGCGATACATTAAAGGATCTTTTTGATATAAAAGCTCATTTTAAACATGTTGATT
>JAWXBT010000239.1:0-6226 GCA_034440315.1 bacterium | reverse complement strand
TCTCTGTATAAATCTCTTTTTTTACTGAGAACTTTATCTCAAATCTTGTTTCGGGCTTTTGCTCCTTACTGTCTCTTACCGCCAGCGCTGAAGTACATTTCAAATATAAAGGATTTGAAGAAGGATTATTTAATACTTTAATCTCGATTATCTTTTCTTTAGGTTTGTTAATTGGAACAACCTCGGCAACAAAAGCTTCGACCTCACCAGATGTCTTACATATTATATCTGAGATATTTGCTTTCGCTGTTTTAATGGCCTTAGAGGCTGCTGCAATCGAACAGAAACTTTTCCATTAAGAAAGCTATTACCTAATTCTGGATGCTCCCTTAGAGTCCTAGCACTCTGCATTCTTCTATAGGCACTACCTACAGAATATTCTAATTTTTTAGTGCAGTACTCAAAGAGGCTTGGATATCCCAGTCCTAAATACAATCTTCTTTTATCAAATTCACCAAGATGAATTAAGAAGTTAAGAGTTAGCTCTCTTTCTTTGGATCTTAGAATATCAATCTGATTTGTTAACTCAGCATCTGAAATATTTTCTAGTGACATATACTTCTCCTAAATTATTCAAGATGGATATTATCACAACTTTTTAGGAAGCTTTTTTCAGCTATAAATTGCCACCAAGAAAGGATCTTGATGAAAACATTGCAGTCACGCCAAATAAAAATAATAAATTTTTCCTGAGCGTTCTGTGCCATATACGATACCTTATAGAATTGACTCCTTAAGCTAAGGCATGTTTTCAAAAACCAGCGTCAATATAGAAATTAAGATATATTCGATTTGGGAAAATAAATATCTATTTTTTTAGAAAATTTAGGGTGGCGGTTTTAGCGTTGAAAGTAAAACATAAAAAGAAGGCCCAAACCCACTTTTTTTCATTCTAGCCGTATAAAAAAGGTAGGGCCGTTCGTAGAAATAAACGGGCGTAGTAGTTCATCAAAAACCTTTACTCCTTTTAGTGTAGAAAGCCTTGATGCCAAGATGTTTCCGGAGCCGTCTTACTGCGTATAATGACTTTCCGGCACATTCAGCAACCAGAGTGTCAGAGACTTTTCCTAGAAAGCCTTGAATTTTTTCTGATAGATCTAAAGCCAGCCTTTGAAAGCGGTTTTTGCCTTACTTCACCGGCTTGCGATCAATTCTCTCAATCTTTAAAGCATCTCCGACAATTCTTAAAAGAGATCTTCGACCAGTCACTTCAGTTTCAAGGACCACTTCTTTTTCCCAGAGTTTTTGTACATGTCTAAGAGTTCGTTCAGCGTATTCTAGTTGGAGATCTCGACCATCATGAAAATGTTTTAGCTGTAAGGTACGGTTTTTACCAAAGTCAGCATCCTCAACTTTAATGATTGGAATCGAGGCAGTGCCAACACCTTTTATGAGATTATCTTTAATATCCGTCCAACTTTCATCGTCAGCAACTTTGGTGACTATTCTCTCTTTGCCACGTTTTTCGTGTTGAAATAAGTGCAGTTCTCTAACTATCTCCGGAGTTAAGAATCTTCTTAAGAAAGAGGCGTCTCTGTCTGATTCTCGTACTTCAAAGATTTTTTTTCGACCGGGAGTATCATTTTCATTTAAAGCTGAAAGATCACCTAAGCTATCTTCTGCATCACGAGTAAATTCTCTTCCGGTATCGCCCGAGTTCCAGCGTCGCTCAATGTCATGCCAGATTATAAATCCTAAATGATAAGGATTAAGCCCACCTGGATGGGGGCGTATTACCTGATTATGTTTTACTAAAAATTCTAGATGTAATCCCTGTGGAAGTTTAAGGGCATTTAAGATCTTAAAATGCCAATAACTAGCCCAACCCTCATTCATAATTTTAGTGTCAATTTGAGGCATAAAGTATTTGGCTTCATCTTCAACAATGCGCAGTAAGTCTCGCTTCCACTCAGGTAGGTAAGGATTATATTGAGCTATAAAACTTAAAATATTTTCATCGGGCTCTAATGGCACGCGATTTAGCTCAGGAGCAACGAATTCTTTCTTAGGATGAATTTCCCAGTTTGGATCACGAGTCGGGCTTGCCGCTTCCCAAGCGCGGGCTCGTAACTCATCAGGAGAGAGTTTGTTTATAGCTAAGTTTCTTGAGCAATTATATGAAAGTGCATGAGCATCATCTAATACTGCTTCAACTTCTTCGATTCCAATTGAAGGATCTTCAATATAGGAACCAACTCTCGTGCCGTGATTTTTAAACATTTCTAAGGTGTAATCCGCTCTAGTGCCGGAAGTGAAAGTGAAATTATTGGCAAAGAAATCATTATGGCCGTAAACATGAGCCATGGTTAAGATCTGAAGTAGGAGACTGTTATCGCGCATCAGGTAGGCTAAACAAGGATTTGAATTGATAACCATCTCGTAGGGCAGGCCTGAAACGCCGTACTCATAAAGAGTTTTTTGTTTTTCTACACTTTTACCCCAGGACCAATGGGCATACCGCGAAGGCATACCTGAATAGGCCATATAGCCAATCATTTCATTATGATCGCAAACTTCAAATTCTTGGGGATAGCAATTAAGCTTATAGTAATCTACAAGCTCTCTTATTTTCTCATCCCAATTTTGTAGATCATTTTCACTAAAAGTCATACTTTCCTTTAAGGGGTAGCGGAACCTGCACCTTCTGAGGTGGTAGTTTTTGCTTGCTCTATTGTGCTAAGGATACCGCTTTTATCCCCAGACAAAAATTTCTTAAAACCATCCCAAAGGTCTTCTTTTTTCTCAATTAAAAGTGCTCTAAAGTTTTCATTGGTAAGTTTGCTAAACACTTCCATCATACTGCCACTATAATAGGCACTACCTGATGGTTTAATTTCACCATAACCAAAAAGATTACAAACCTTGCAAAGTTCTTCAGCAGCTTGTAAGGCCTTATCATTGTCTGAATAAAAATTATCGCCATCTGAGCAGTGAAAAGCATAAACATTCCATAGGGAAGGATGGTAACGAACATCTATAATTTCAAGGGCTTTCTCGTAGCCTGAGGAAATGTATGTACCACCCGATTCCACTTTATGAAAAAACTCATCTTCCGTAACTTCTTTAGCATCCGTGTGATGGGCAATGAATACTACTTCTACGTTAATGTATTTTTGTTTAACGAATTGATAGAGCAGAAAATAAAAACTTCTAGCTAAATATTTTTTAACAGTACCCATTGAACCAGAAGTATCCATGATGCAAAAAATTACTGCATTTGATTCTTCACGAACATCTTGAACGATGTGATGGTAAGTTAAGTCATCTTTATGGAAAGGGAAACGATTCTCATCATCTTCTTCTGTCTCAGGTGCTTTAGCACGAGATCTAGTAGCTGCAATCTTTCTTTTAATTCTATTTTTAGCCGAAGCTTTTTTATCTAATCTTGGTCTAATACCTGCTTTTCGATGACCTTTGCGTTTCCATGCCTGATCGGACATGACTTTTTTAAGAGCCTTTCTTTCGAGTTCTGGCAATTCAAGATCATCGAACATGATATTGATAAGCTCTTCAATGCTTATATCTGTTTCAAAAGCATCAACACCAGCCTGATCGCCGGGACTATCACCTTGAGCTTTTTGGCCATCTTCGCCCTTATCTACCACGTCTCCAGGTTTCTGATCACCATTGCCTTGGCTAACACCAGGGGAGTTATCTCCATAAATAAAGCGATACTCCTTAACAGATCGGATCGGAATCTTTATGATCTTATCTTTATCTCGACCAATAATAGATTCTTCAGAGAGAATATCTGCAATATTGTGGCGGATACTCTCTTTAATCTTTTGGCGATGTCTCAGTCGATCGTTAGCACTCCTGTCAGAGCGTTGTGATGACGGAGTGTAGGACCGAAATATTGTCGACATAGTAATTAGTGGCGCGAACAATAAGTTTTTAAATTTGACAACCTTTCAGGCGGAACTAGCCGACCGGAGGGAGGCAAAATCGTAATAAGTGCTTTGCTCTTTCTTAAAAAGGTAAACCGAAGGTTTTCAAGAAAGGTACATCGATGTTTCAACTTGAAAACGGGCCTCCCTTAAAATAGCAAAGCACCTGCACTAGTCCTTCCAAAGATTATTAGAAGCGTATTTTAAGATTATATCAACGCAGCTTGCTGGATAGCCATTTCTAATAAGCTGCTCAACCATTCTCTCATATTTTTTACCTTGCTCTTCATCTCTGGTACGAGCTTTGGTAATAATTCGAGAAACATCTCGCACGCTAGCCATTAATTTCTTTTCAATGGCTTCTTTTAGAGGTTCATAACTTTCATAAGAGATATTTTCTCCCTTACGGCTTACAGACCAAAGATATGCAATCACTTCTTGGCGGAATCCGTCACAAGCAGTTCCGATAATAGCAATTTGCTCCTCGATAGACTTCATAAAAGTCTCATCTGGCTCTAGTTCTTGGGCGGTACTGCGATCCTTAACTCTTTTCTTAGTTACATATGCTTCAGCATGATCCAAATAATTTTGGAATAATGATTCAGCTTGCTCTTGGTAAGAGTAAACGAAAGCCTTGGTAATCTCTCTTTCTAAGACATCAAGATATTCTTTATGAATTGTATCTTGCAAGAATTCCAAGTAACGCTTCCTTGTATCTTCGGGCAAATCAGTTTCTTTAACCATTTGAACTAAGGATTCACGAACACTAATTGGATGAATACAATTATCTGCAATATTATCAGATAGTGCATTATCAAGAGCCTTCATGATGAAGCGAGTGGAGATACCATTCATTCCTTCATTGCGAGCTTCTTCTTTCAATTCAAGAACATCGATCTTTTTAGTTTTGCCTTTCTCTACAACTTCTTCGCCATTATAAAGTTTGAGCTTAGTCATAAGATCGCACTTATTTGTTGGCTCAAGGCGAGTCAATATTGCAAACATTGAAGCTATCTCAAGTGTATGAGGAGCAATGTCGGCATTGAATTTAGATCCACGAATAATCTTTTTGTAGATCTTTACTTCTTCAGTTAAGCGCATGTTGTAAGGAACTTTTACTACAACGATACGATCTAAAATTGCCTCGTTAGTGTGATCACTTTTAAATTTATGCCATTCAGCTTCATTTGAGTGAGCAATAATACAAGTATCAACATAGATCATACCGTGACGACCGGGAGCTGGAATGTGCTTCTCCTGGGTAGCCGTGATCATGGCATGAAGATATTCAGTTTCATTCTTAAAAACCTCGATAAATTCAACCATGCCGCGATTACCTACGTTCAATGCGCCAGAAAGATCTAGCACTCGAGGATCGCCTTCGGAATAAATATCTAGTTTTGAAATATCTTCGCCACCAATTAAGACTGAAGTATCTTGGTTATTAGGATCAACTGGAGGGACAACGCCAATACCTCGTTTAGCCCGAATACTGAAATCACCTTTTTTAATGGGCATCTCTTCCCAACGTCCTTGTAACTCCTCTTTGAGTTTGTAACGACATATTGGACAAAGATCTCCTTCGATTTCTATATCGAGCATCTTTGAGAATTCTTTTCTAAGATGGCGGGGGATTAAATGAAGAGGCTCTTCATACATCGGACAGCCATCAATCATGTACATGCTTTCTTTTTCAAGGCCCTGTTTGATTCTATCTACTAGAGAACTTTTACCAGAACCTACTGGTCCAACTAGATACAATACTTGACGACTCTCTTCTCCTTTTAATGAGGCAGAATGAAAATAACGGATAATCGAGCTTACAGTTTTCTCCATGCCGAAAAATTCGTCTTTGAAGAAATTATAAACTTTAATTTTTGATTCTTTGAAAATTCTTTTTAGGCGAGGATTTTCCTCGAGATTGATCTCTTCAGAGCCTGGTTTCATCAGGGCTTCAAAGAGTCTTTTATGTGATAATTTTGCAACCGATGGGTCTGCTCTTGCCACCTCGAGGTAGTCAAGCATTGTTCCTTTCCAGATCTGTTTTCTTCTACCTTCGCGATCATTCTGAATTAGCTTCTGAAAATCCTCTGACATGCGTCCCTCTACCGATAGTTAAACCCTAAAAAGCGATACTTCTGCCTTGCTAATTACTATAAAGACTTTATGTAGATCTGTCCCTAGGAGAAAGTTACTTCGAGAGGGTAAACTCTCAAAATTAAAACACTTTTAGTTTATGATCTTATCCCCTTATAGTTTGGATGAAGAGAATCGGAAGAAAGATGTAAAAAGATTAGAGGACGTTACTTAAAAAAACATAGATGAAAAAACATAGATGA
>JAWXBT010000238.1:0-3239 GCA_034440315.1 bacterium | reverse complement strand
ATAGTAACTTTCAAAAGTCTTTGCCGAAAAGAAAAGGCTTTAGAAAGTTACTATCCCCCGGAGGGATAATAAATAGTGTTTTTCATTTTCAAAAATCATTGTTAACCCGAAGGGTTAACAAGAGACAAGATTTAACATAGTCTCTATTGCCTTATCTCGTGATTCGTCAAAGACTTTTGAAAAACACTATAGATTGAAGATTCAAGAAATTCAAAAGTAATAATTAACCACAGAGAAAACGGAGGAGGATTTTCTTCGCGCACTCCGTGCTTTTCAATGTTAAAAAATTCTTTTCAACTTTGCGTATTTGCGTATGACCGAACTGGCATTAATTGAAACCAAATATCTTTCAGTTTCTGAGCTTACTAATTTACTTAGGATCAGCGTTGAAGCTCAGTTCCCATCGATTCCTTTTGAGGGGGAGGTATCTGGTTTAAAGAAAGCTAGTAGTGGTCATATCTATCTTACAATTAAAGATCAGAATTCTCAGATCCCCGCCGTAATATGGAAAGGCTCAGTAAAAATTGATTTTGATCTCGAAGATGGACTTTCCGTTTATTGTTATGGAAAAGTAACTGTGTATCCGGCCCAGGGGAAACTACAGGTTGTAATTCAAAAAATTTCTCCTGCTGGAGAAGGATTGCTTCAGAAGAAATTTTTAGCTTTAAAAAAGAAACTCGAAATAGAAGGTCTCTTTGCAAATGAGAGAAAGAGAAAAATTCCATATTTACCAAAAGCTGTTGGTGTTGTGACCTCACAGACTGGTGCTGTGATACAAGATATTTTGGTAAAAATTAAAGAGCGAATGCCCACAATTGATATTTTCTTGGTGCCTGTAAAAGTTCAAGGTAAAGGCTCAGGGGATGAGATAGTAGAGGGAATCAAACTTTTAAATCGTTCTCAACTTGTTGATGTTATCATTGTTGGTCGTGGTGGTGGATCGTTAGAAGATCTTTGGGCCTTTAATGAAGAACATGTTGTTAAAGCCATCTTTGGCTCGACAATTCCAATTGTATCAGCAGTGGGACATGAAACTGATATCTCTCTTTCTGATCTCGTAGCAGATGCCAGAGCCCCGACACCCACTGCCGCAGCAGAATTAGTTGTACCTAAAAGATATGAAGTCTTAGCCAGGATTGATGAGTTATTTGGAAGAATATTAGATTTCAAACGTCGCTTTGAGCCATTTTGGCAACGACTTGATGAAGTTGAGATGCGACTTACTGCTGGTTTAAAAAATATTTTTCATAATAAAGAATTAATGCTGCAAACTGCTCAAGCAAAGATACGATCTTTGGAACCTGCAAATGTCATAAAGATACTACGTGGCAATATTCAAAATTTAATAAACAAGATTTCAAGATCTGGATTTGATCGACTTTCAAGGGTTGATAAAAAGTTATCTGATTTAAGTAATCGCTCACAATTTGTATCGGAACGATCTATAGAGAGACGCGCTGCACAATTATCAAATTTATCTGCCAGATTAGAAGGTGTTAATCCAAAAAGTGTACTTAGGCGCGGATTTTCAATTGTAACTTTTAATGGTAAAGTTATCTCTAATTCTTCTGATTTAAAAAAATCCGATCTTGTCGAGATGACTTTCGATATTGGTAGAGCAGAAGCTGAAATAAAATCTTTAACCAAGTAGATGGAGTAAAATATGGTTGATACTAAAGTTAATCTTGAAGCCTTACTTGATAAAAAAGACGGCAAAAAGGCCATAAATAATCTTAAATTTGAGTCAGGGATGGAAGTTCTTGAGCAACTTGTTTCTAAGGTAGAATCGGGTTCCATGCCCCTTGATAAGGCAGTAGATGCTTATGAAGCTGCCAGTGACCTTGTAAAGCACTTAAGAAGTCTTCTTGGTGATGCTGAGGGCAAATTGAAGATTTTACAGGAAAATTCCGCAGGAAATATTTCAATTAAGGATTCTTGAAAAAATTGTCTAAAGACACTTTTGTTTAGTTTTCATTTGTTTTAGTCTCGAATGCTAGTATTTTGAGGCCCGATCGCCAAGTGGTAAGGCAACGGTTTGCAAAACCGTCACCACCGGTTCAAATCCGGTTCGGGCCTCCAGTGTTTCCACCCCAGTGCTTGGCTTCACCAAGACACTTGCCCCTGAAAGGGGCGAGGCCCGAGCCGGATTTGAACAATAAGTAGGGAAATCCGGGGATGACGCGTAGCGGCATCCGGTTCGGGCCTCCAGTGTTTCCACCCCGAAGAACTCAAAATTAGTAGGCGCACTCATTCGCCAGCTATCGGGGAGAGTGCATGGCTGTGTCGGAGACAGAAAAACATGCCGACTTTAGAGTCTTAAGTCTTCGGATTTTATTTATAATCAAGCATTAGCTATTCCTTGCCCGGATTGGAAAGTTTGCTGCTCGAATGTGATCTAGTAGGAAACTTTTTCCAAAAATAATCGATATATATATATGGAGTGGAAAAAACTCTAAGGTGTGTAAAAAAGAAGTGTAAAAACGGAGAAGAAAGCGATGAATACTAGTATTAATAAGTCTTTAACTATGATGTGGCCCAGTTCCAATATATATGCTGACAAAGTGGAGCAAAGTCGTACCATTAGTTCACCAAAGCCAACCTCGTCCTATGTAGCTGAGCGTCGAGAGTGTAGTGAACTTTATGACCTCGATTCTAATTGTTGTTGTCCTAAGGATATTATTTCGCGTCTTTTAATAGATGCAGATGTCGCAGGCTTAAACGATCACGAAGAGGTAGCTGAACTTAGGGGTGCAACTTGCGTTTCTTGCTATTCACTGGAAAGTCTTTCAGCATTAATTGGACAAGTTAAATGGTTCAAAGATAAAGTCTTTGGCAATTAATATCATCACCGGAATGGATAGGGACTGTTAGGATCAAAAAAAGGTCGTTTCTTATTAGATCTTAATACGCCATAACCTTTATCTATTAACAGATCTGCAAGGTGTAAGTGGCCTTCAAATGATTTAGATTCAACTGGTAAAACATCAACTAGCCATCTTCCAAAACTATCCTGTGTGTAAACCCGAACTTTAAATTTTGAGCCCTTTGGCATTAACTGCTCAAGGTATTCTTTAGCCATCTTTCCTAACTTAGCTTCCTTGCCAGTTCTCTCCGGTGCTTCATACTCCCATAGACGAAAAGTTTGGGTAGAAAATATTTTAAAACTATGATCCACTTTGCCCTCAAAAGTATCACCATCGATGATGCGATTTATTTCTACACTAAAGCAGCAATCTGCT
>JAWXBT010000237.1:0-8253 GCA_034440315.1 bacterium | reverse complement strand
TCGAATATTAAGGAATTTCATGAAGAGGCTATTCCTTACTCGGGTATCAGAGATGACACTAGTAGAAGGCGGAACCTCAACAGTAGAGTATTTTGATAGAGTTCAAATTCAGGAAAGATAGATTGTGTGGGAAAGCAAAAGTTATCTTACTAAATGTGAATCCTTGAAGCAGAAAGGCCATGAACCAAATTATGAGCCTGGCTTACATTTAGGGCGAGGCTTTGCTGACCTAGGCTGTGAAGAGTTTTGTTTGCTCACGAATAATCGACTTATTTCATTGTTTACTGGTACAATTTCAGAGCTTTTCGATGCAGATCGACACTTCTTTTTTGAAATTCCTACTGTGTCGCGTTTGTTAGAGGTCTTGCATGTGCGAGGATGGAATGTCTTAAAGATAGAGTCTGAGAACCAACGCGATTGGAGTATGGAAATGGTTCATTTTGAAAAAGGAAATAAGATCGTTATAAACGCAAGATCTATTAAGGATCTTTTGATTGATAGTTTGATTTTTAGTTTTTCTTAGGTAGTTATGAAAGGAGTTGTAACAGATATTGAGGCCTATAAAACACGCCGAGAGCAAGATCGCGTTGCCCCGTTTGAGTCAGATAGAAAAGTTGTAAGATTGAGCTCTGATGTCGCTATTGGTGGAAAAGAGATCTGTGTTATTGCCGGGCCGTGCTCCATTGAATCTGAAGAGCAATTTTTAGCAGTCATCTCCTCAGTTAAAGAGTCTGGAGCCAAGGCAATTCGAGGCGGTATTTTTAAACCTCGTACCTCACCATATTCTTTTCAGGGGTTAGGAAGTACTGGTTTTAATATTTTAGATAATGCCAAAAAAACTTTTGGCTCTCCGATAATCAGTGAGGTAATGGATCAGCGAATGCTTGAAGAAATGGCGGAACACGTCGACGCCTTTCAGGTAGGTGCCCGCAATATGTACAATTATCCATTGCTTAAAGATCTGGGCAGATTAAATAAACCAGTTTTATTGAAACGATCCATGATGGCTACGATTGAAGAGTTTGTGGGAGCTGCTGAATATATTCTTAGTCACGGAAATAGTAATGTGATCCTTTGTGAACGAGGTATTCGAAGTTTTGATTCAAATACGAGATTTTGTCTTGATTTAGCTGCAATTTCAGTTCTTAAAGAAAAGCTTAAGCAGCCAATTGTTGTGGATCCAAGTCATGGCACAGGGGTAGCTAGATATGTTGAGCCAATGGCTTTAGCTGCGATTGCAGCAGGAGCTGATGGAATTATGATTGAGGTTCACGCAACTCCAGAGAAGGCACTTAGTGATGGAAAACAAGCCTTAACTTTCGATGCTTTTAGATCTCTTATGTTAAAATTAGATAAGGTTTCCAATGCGGTCGGTCGCTCAATCTAGTGCTTTGCAAAATAATTTAGTCTTAGCATCTAGTTCTCCAAGACGGAAAGAGCTACTCACCACATGTGGTTTAAATTTTGAAGTTTATCCTTCAGGTATTGATGAAGAGATTGTTAAGGCAAATTCACCAAAAGAATTGGTAGAAATACTTTCTTTGCAGAAAGCCCAGGATGTTTTTAAAAAATTCCCCAATTCATTCGTTGTAGGGGCTGATACAGTTGTAGCTTTAGATGGGGAGATTCTTGGAAAACCTAAAGATAGAGATCATGCAATAAGAATGCTTATGAGTCTTCAAGGTCGAGATCACTATGTGTGGGGAGCTTTTACGATTCTTTCTAAAGATATTCAGTATACGGAAAGTTGTCAAACCAAGGTCTTTTTTGAAGCCCTAACAAAAAGTGAAATTGAGAAATATGTAGATACAAATGAACCGATGGATAAAGCGGGTTCATATGGCGCTCAGGGAATTGGAGCATCCTTTGTAAATCGCATCGAAGGGTCATATACAAATGTTGTTGGGTTGCCACTTTCTCAATTTATCTCTGCTGCAAAAAAGGTTGGTTTAATTCAGTGTTAGCCGACAAATTATCAAAAATTGAATATCAAATTCAATTGTCACTTTTAAAATCAGGCCGGAAAGATCAAGTCAGTTTAATCGCGGTTTCAAAGAAGCAAGATGTTAGAAAAATGCTTCAGTACGAACTTCTAAAAAAAGATAAGCCAGAGCTTGTCATATTTGGCGAAAATTATGTTCAAGAATTTAAAGATAAAAAAATAAACCTTAGCCCTGAATCCAAATGTCATTTAATCGGAAAGCTTCAAAGTAATAAAGTTAAAGAGGCAGTTAGATTATTTGATGTTATACAATCTATAGATTCGGAAAAGCTTTTAATATTAATTAACAAAGAAGCTTCTAATTTAGGAAAAATTCAAGAGATAATGTTGCAAGTTAATGTTTCAAACGATCCCAAAAAAGGTGGGATGAATGCCAATGAAGTCTTCAATATCTTGGCAGAGATTGAAGAGCTTAAACATTTAAAGCTAGTAGGACTGATGACCATTACAGAGCTTTATGAGAATCCCCAAGATTCTCGCAAAGATTTTAAGAACATGAAGAAAATTAAAGACGCTTTGGACGATCGATATCAAAATCTAGAGTTAAGCATGGGCATGTCACAAGATTTTGAAATTGCTATAGAAGAGGGTGCTACAATGGTCAGAATTGGCACAGCTTTGTTTGGGGAAAGGTAGTTAAAATCTGTAGTACGAAATTTAATTTGTATAGTGTTTATCAAAAATAATTGCCAAATGATAAGGTATGACAATGGACACTAAGTCAAATCTTGTTTCTTGTTAACTCTTTGAAAATGAAAAACACTATTTGTTTTGGGGGATGGTAAATCTGAGTTAATACTTTTAAAATCAAAATCTACTCTCGAGGAATAAAAGAGTTATTTTCCTCTAATTTTCTTATTAACATTTCCTGAAACAACCTCAATCATCTGAACTTCATAAGTTAGATCATGACCAGCCAGCGGATGGTTTAGATCGAACATCACCATGAACTCATCAACCAATCGAATTCTAGCAGGAATCGTTACACCGTTGGGTTGTTTAAATTCTGTGACTTGTCCAGGTAGATATTGTCGATCTTCAAGCTGATTTTTCGCAACTGGAACCATCAAACTGTTCTTACGTTCACCAAAAGCATTTTGTGATTGAACTATTACGGTTTTTGATTCTCCTGGCAGTAATCCACGAAGAGCTTTCTCTAAACCCTTAACTGCTTGACCAGAGCCAAGTACAGTTTCTGCGGGACTACCATTAAGAGTAGTGTTAACCACGAATCCAGTAGGCAATTTAACTGTAAAGTGAAATTTTATTTTATCGCCGCTTTTGGCAGCTCCAGGTCTTATTTTTGGCATTGTAGAATAATCTCACAATAAATAACCATCAGTTCCACAGACTCTCGTTATTTGATATAAAATGATACAGAATAATTTATGTTTATGAAATAAGGATACATTTTGGCTATTTTAGCATTTCTTTTAAAAGGTGTTGCAGCAGTCTTAGGGGTAGTAATTAACCTTATTATTTTTGTAGTTATTGGACGCGCAATAATTTCTTGGGTTAATGCGGATCCCTCAAATCCAATTGTAAGATTTCTTTATGATAGTTCAGAACCACTATTACGCCCAATTCGACGCTATGTCCCTCCAGTTGGACCGGGAATAGATCTCTCCCCGATGATTTTGCTTTTGATATTGTTGTTTTTACAGGAATTTCTCGTTGGGCTTATCTCGCACTATGCGGTGCAGATGGCTTTAAATGCTACTGTTACATATGCTCCAATGCCTTAAAAGAGTCTCGGTACTTGACTCAATTCTGAGCAATGATTAACTTCTACAAAGGTTTAATTTATCAATTAACTAATTAGCTATGCCAATTTACGAATATAACTGCTCAAAATGTGGACATTTTGATGCCATCCAAAAAGTATCCGATAAGCCACTTAAGGCTAAGATTGATTGTGAAGATTCCAAGTGTCCAAAGAAGGCAGAGCGTTTAATTTCAGCTTCTTCTTTCCATCTTAAAGGTGGCGGTTGGTATAAAACTGATTATCCAGCTTCTGGTTCCTCTGGCACAAAAACAACCCCAGCTGGTTCAGATAGCAGTAAGTCCGAATCTGCAGGGGATTCAAAGCCAGCGGCTGCCTCAGATAGTTCAAGCGATACTAAAAAGAAATGTGGTACTAAATGCGGTTGTCATTAGTTTTTGCTTAAACTTTGCGCAATCTTAAGAGATATCTTTCCATTTACTTAGAATCTATTACTGGATAACCAATCCTCTATTTATTAAATTAGCATCATTGTTCGGTAACTTTCTAATACTGTCTAAGAATTTTCCCTGGCATGTATTTTGCTCTGTTTATAAACAATAAGGTTTTCCCTTTACTTTATCGGTTTAAGTGACAGGTTTAAAATTTATCATAATGGCCTCCTGTGGCATCTTTTTATCTCTTGCAACTCCTTCAAAGCAGATTGCTAATAATGTTTATAATCCAGATTCGTTTTCTAAGAATGAGATTACACGCTGTGCTGGTAATCTTTCATGTTGCTCAAGATTCGCAGAAAAATTTTGTGTAACTAGTCAGTCTGGCAAATTAGTTCAAAGATGGATGTGTGAAGATCAAGCATTGAATGCTTGTAATTCAAAAAATTAAAGCCGTCCTAATATTTCTTTGAGCGAAGCGATTGTGTTTAATTCTCGATTAACATTATTCGAAATTATTTTTAGAACATGAAGAAGGTTCTTACTCGTAGGAATAAGTGGTGCGTCACCGAGAATTCCTTCCCGTTTTAAAAGATTTGCCAAAGATAAAAAACAAGCTTTAAGGGCACTCTTAGGCTCTTCGGAACTTGATATGGCTTGGAGTCCTAATTCAAGTAGTCCGTAACAATCGCAGCTATCAGGAGAAAACTCAGGGATAAGCGCATCAAAACTTTCGCAAAGCACCGAGGCGATAACTAGCCTATCAAGATCTGTCCTTAATTCAGCAAAACTTCTGCGAGGCAAAAATTCTAAAATATTTCCTAGAGAATCCTGTTTTTGAGATCCGTGAATCTTGACCCTAAATGTTCCTGTATCAAATGTGTCAAAACTGCTGGAGAATTTTTTTTTGCTTTGTCGGGCATGTCTAGCGATTAAAGAAATTTTGCCTTTCGTAGGGGAGAGGACTTTTAGTATTAAATCTGAGTCGCTATAGGGAAATGCCCTTAGGACAGTTCCTTCAAATTCTATGGCTGATTGTAAAATTCGACCCATTTGAGGATGGTTGCAATTTGTTAAATTAGTGATTACCTATCTACTGTATCAGAGAGTCTTTCTGATAGGCTATTATTAAGCTTTCGAGTTAAATCTTAGCATGTTTTCTTTGGAGGTTGTTTATGGCTCCTAAGGGGCGAATTTGCGGAGCAAATTCGAGGTGATAAAAATAACCAGTCGGGAAAAAACAAAACCGACTAGGTTTTGACAATACAATATGCCAAAATGGATTTTACTTTCGCTGAGGTTTGTTTTGCTTTTTTCCCTCAGAACGGTTACGGCAATTATCTGAAATTATAGAAATGATAAATAGTTTAAAGTGGTTACGAGACAAAATGAACGAGAATGAAACTGAAGAGAACAAAGACTGCCTTAACGGCGAAGCTTCTATTGATGAAAATCAGTCAGTGACCGTTGAGGATTCTGAGTTAGAGAAAGCTAGATCTGAAGCCAAGGATAGTTATGAAAAGTATCTTAGAGCATTGGCAGATTTTGATAATTATAAAAAGCGTGTGATCAAAGAACGTTCTGATCTCATCAAGTATGGTGGTGAGCAAATTATTGTCGATTTACTTGAGGTTATTGATAATTTTGAAAGGGCTTCTTTAGCAAGAGAGTCTGATGCTGGACAATTGCGTATAGGAATGGAGATGATCCATAAGTCATTTTTGGATGTCTTATCTAAAAATGGAGTTAGAAGTGATTCCGCAGTTGGAAAAAATTTCGATCCGCAATTTTACCAAGCTTTAAGTCAGGTTGCTTCTCCTGATGTTAAGCCAGGTACGATTGTTTCTGAGCTCAAAAAGGCCTATTTCTATAAAGATAAGCTTATTCGAGTTGGCCAGGTTGTGGTGGCTGGGGATGAATCGTCTAACCCCTTGGAAGATAAGCAATAAAAACTTTAAGATCCGTTTGCTAAAAATTGACTCAGTGAACTTGATTCTTTGAACTTTGATGCTTATTTAATAAACATAGATTTAATAAAAGCTTAGATAATGGAGAGATTAGCTCTCAATTTTTTATAATTACTGGAAATAAAACATGGGCAAAATTATTGGAATAGATTTAGGAACGACGAATTCTTGCGTTGCTATCATGGAGGGCGGAAGTCCAGTTGTAATTTCGAATAGTGAAGGTGCTAGGACAACTCCTTCCGTTGTTGCAACGAGTGACTCGGGGGAAAGAACCGTTGGTCAAGTTGCTAAGAGGCAAGCTGTAACAAATCCAAAGAATACAATTTTTGCCGTTAAAAGACTGATTGGTCGCAAGTTTACTTCTGAAGAAGTAAAAAAAGCTAAAGCAGTTCTTCCTTACGAGATTGCAGAAGCTCCAAATGGTGATGCTTGGGTAAAACTGAAAGGTGAAAATAAGAGCCCACAAGAGATCTCGGCACAGATTCTTATCAAGATGAAACAGACTGCTGAGGATTATCTTGGGGAAGAAGTAACAGAGGCTGTTATTACAGTGCCTGCTTACTTTAATGATGCACAACGTCAGGCAACTAAAGATGCCGGAAAGATTGCCGGTCTTGATGTAAAGCGAATTATCAATGAGCCCACTGCGGCTGCTCTTGCCTATGGATTAGATAAGCAAGGCATTGAGAAAACTATTGCCGTATTTGACCTAGGTGGTGGTACTTTTGACGTTTCAATATTAGAGCTTGGAGATGGTGTTTTCGAAGTAAAATCTACTAATGGAGATACTTATCTTGGTGGTGAGGATTTCGATTTAAGAATTGTTGATTTCTTAGCTGATGAATTCAGAAAGGATCAAGGTATTGATTTAAGAAAAGACACCTTGGCTCTTCAAAGATTGAAAGAGGCTGCTGAAAAAGCCAAGCACGAGCTTTCCACTGTTTCTGAAACAGATATTAATTTGCCCTACATTACTGCTGATGCAAGTGGTCCTAAGCATCTGAACGTGAAGCTTTCTAGATCTAAACTTGAATTGCTTTGCGAGGATTTGTTAGATCGCACAGAAGATCCTTGCCGAGTTGCATTGAAAGATGCAGGCATGTCACCAAGTGATATTGATGAGGTAATTCTTGTTGGTGGTATGACACGTATGCCGGCTGTACAGGCTCGTGTTAAGAAAATCTTTGGTAAGGAAGCTTCTAAGAGCGTTAATCCCGATGAAGCAGTTGCAATAGGAGCTGCTGTTCAAGGTGGCGTTTTGAAAGGTGAAGTAAAAGACGTGCTTCTTTTGGATGTTACACCTTTAAGTCTTGGTATCGAGACCCTCGGTGGTGTTGCTACTAAGTTGATTGAGAAAAACACAACCATTCCTACTAAGAAGTCCCAAGTTTTTTCGACTGCCGCTGATAATCAACCAGCAGTATCGATTCACGTTTTGCAAGGTGAGCGTGAAATGGCTGGAGATAATAAGACCCTAGGTCGTTTTGAGCTAAGAGATCTTCCTCCAGCACCACGCGGAGTTCCTCAAATCGAAGTTACATTTGATATTGATAGTAATGGTATTGTTCACGTCTCTGCTAAGGATTTAGGCACAAAGAAAGAGACTTCAATTAAGATTACAGCGAACTCAGGTTTATCTGATGCCGAAATTCAGCAGATGGTTAAAGATGCCGAAGCTCATGCTGAAGAAGATAAGAAGAAGAAAGAGATTATCGAAGCTCGCAACCAGCTTGATAGTTTGATTTACTCTTCCGAAAAATCTATGAAAGACTTTGGCACAAGCTTGAATGCCGATGAAACAAAAGCTGTGAACTCTGCATTAGAAGAAGCTAAGGCAGCTCTAACTAAAGAGGATGCCGAGATAATCAAGGCAGCTACTGAAAAGTTAAATACAGCTACTCATAAACTTTCCGAAGAGATGTATAAAAAAGCATCTGCTGCACAACAAGGTTCGACGGAAGAGTCGACTGGTCAATCTGAAGGAGCTAAAACAGAAGAAAAGGCTAATGCTGCAGGAACAAAGTCAGGAGATGATGTTGTTGATGCTGATTTTGAAGAGGTTAGAGAGTAGTTTATTTGAAGAGCTCTCTTATGTTTTTTAAAAAACTATAGTATTATTTGATTAAC
>JAWXBT010000236.1:0-26651 GCA_034440315.1 bacterium | reverse complement strand
TTCTTGAAGCCATCGGTAACACACCACTTGTAAAGCTCAATAAAGTTGTTCCCAAAGATTGCGCGACTATTTTGGCAAAATGCGAGTTCATGAATCCAACTGGATCTATAAAAGATCGCATGGCTTTTCACATAATTACTGAAGCGGAAAATTCAGGAGCTTTAAAGCCAGGAGGCACAATTGTAGAAAATACCTCTGGTAATACAGGACTCGGCTTGGCCATGGTGGCAGCAGTAAAAGGATACAAATGTATTTTTACAATGCCCGATAAAATGAGTACTGAGAAAGTTAACATGCTCAAAGGTTTTGGTGCTGAAGTTGTTATT
Organism: bacterium; assembly: GCA_034440315.1. Classification (GTDB taxonomy): domain Bacteria; phylum Bdellovibrionota_C; class UBA2361; order UBA2361; family J135; genus JAWXBT01. Next base: position 26,325 of record JAWXBT010000236.1, on the reverse strand, counting down.
ACGCCTACAAATGTTCCAGGCGATTCCCCCGATCATTACGTTGAAACTGCTAAAAGGATTGCCAAAGAAACTAAAGATGCTTTTTATGTAAATCAGTATCACAATAAATCAAATACTGATGCGCATGAATTGTTAACTGGTCCTGAGATTTGGCAGCAAACAGATGGGAAATTTGATGCCTATGTTGCAGGTACTGGAACTGGAGGAACAACTTCCGGTGTCGGAAGATTTCTAAAAAAGAAAAAGAGTTCCGCAAGAGTTGTGGGCGTAGATCCAATTGGTAGCATACATTTTGATTATTTCTATACAAAAAAACTTGTTCCGGCTCACGTTTATAAAGTTGAGGGTATCGGCGAAGATATCTTGTGCGATGCTTTAGATTTTTCAGTAATTGATGAGATGCGTCAAGTTAATGATGCTCAATGCTTCCATATGGCCCGTAAACTCATACGCGAAGAGGGTCTTTTTTGTGGTGGTTCAAGTGGCGGAAACGTTCATATCGCAATCGAGATTGCAAAAGAATTAGGAGTTGGCAAAACTGTTGTCGTGATCTTACCTGATTCAGGTACTAGATATATAAGCAAATATCTTTCTGATTCTTGGATGAAAAGCAACGGATTTTAATCGTTTAAGGAAAGTTAAATCTTAGCTAATCCTTGCTCAATATCTGCGATCAGATCTTTAGTATCTTCCGTTCCAGCAGAAAATCTTATCAAACCATCAGTAAGTCCGTGTTTCTCGCGCAATTCTTTTGGTATTTTTTGATGAGTCATACTGGCTGGATGCTCCACTAATGATTCAACAGCACCCAGACTTTCAGCCAAAGTTATAATATTAAAGGAGCTAATTAATTTCTTAGCTTCCTCAATTGATAATTTAAAAAACACGCTTAACATGCCGCTAAAGCCAGTCATCTGTTTTTTGGCAACTGCATGTTGCGGATGGCTCTTAAGCCCAGGATAAAGAACTTTTTCCACTCTCGAATGCTTTTCGAAGTATTCAGCTAGAGCAAAGGCATTTTGCTGAGCCCGCTCCATACGAAGTGGCAAGGTCTTAATTCCTCGACGCATTAAAAACATTGTGAAAGGATCTGGATGAAGTCCCATTGATTTTCGAGCAAAATCGGTCAGATCTCGAAATTCTTTATCATCCGTCATGATAGCTCCGCCAACAATATCTGAGTGTCCGCCAATGTATTTTGAGCAGCTATGTATTACAACATCGATTCCAAATTTTAATGGATTTTGAAAATACGGTGAAGCAAAAGTATTATCCACTACAGTTCTAACATTGTATTTTTTAGATAACGTACTTAGAGCTTTTAGATCGTAAACAGCTAAAAGTGGATTAGTTGGAGTTTCTATATAGAGCATCTTGGGAAGTTTTTTTAGTCCGTCTTCCAGTGCTGTTAAATCTAATAAATCAATCTGAGTAAAACTAATACCAAATTTCTCGAAAAATTGCTTAAAGAGTCTGTACGTTCCTCCATAAACATCAGTTGGCATTATTACAGAATCGCCGGATTTTAAAGTACTCATTACGGCAGTCATGGCAGCAACACCGGAAGAAACAACTGTGGCATGTTTTGCAAATTCTAAAGCAGCTAATGTTTCTTCGATTGTGTAGTAGTTAGGATTCATCGAACGCCCGTAATCGAACTTGAATTCCCCAGGGAATTCTTGGGCATAAACTGAGCACTGATAAATTGGTTCAACGATACCGCCAGTTAGTTGATTTGGTCTTTGACCAGCATGAATGGCTCTAGTTGAATATCCTACTGTTTCTAGATTTATTGTTTTAGACATATGGATGCGACAAAGTTAAAGGGGATAAGAGTATTAAAAATATAACACTCTTATCCCCAGTCGCAAGACTTGTCCCTTAACTTGTTCTGCGAAGTACCAACAGAAGGTCAACCAAGCAGAATTATATAGTAAGTCCAAAAAGAATCTTCCCAAAAAATCTTTTTTGGACTTACGTTCCCCCGGAGGGACAATAAATAGTTGTTCCAATTAAATATTTTACGTAAACCGAAGGTTTTCAATACAAAAGTATTTGGAATTTACTTATTGGGATAACTATAGCGGCAATCCAAGCTCTTCCAAAGCTTCCTTTCTTGAAAGTCTTATTTTGCCCATGCGGTCAACTTCGAGCACTTTCACTGGAACTTGGTCCCCTTCTTTAACAATATCTGTCACGTGTTCCACACGTCTATCAGATAACTGAGAAATATGTAGCAACCCAGATGTACCAGGCATAATTTCTACGAAAGCACCAAAGTCAGTAATTTTCTTTACAATACCTGTATAGATTTTTCCAACTTCTGCTTCTTCAGTAAGAGCCTTAACAACTTTTAGAACTTCTTTAGTCTTCTCTGGATCAGTAGAGAAAATACTTACCGTTCCATCATCCTTAACTTCGATTTTTACACCGAAAGATTCAGTAATAGATCGGATAGTCTTACCTTGTGGTCCAATAATGTCTCGGATTTTCTCTTGGCTGATCTTAAGAGTCGTTACTCGTGGAGCAAAAAGACTCATCTCTTCTCTATGAGTAGAAATTGCAGCGTTCATATTTTTAAGAACATGCAACCTTCCCTCACGAGCTTGATCCATAGCTTCAACTACGATCTCGCGGCGCAGTCCTTTGATCTTAATATCCATCTGAAGTGCGGTAATCCCCTTTTCAGTTCCACAGACCTTAAAGTCCATATCACCAAGATGATCCTCATCGCCTAAGATATCAGTCAAAATGGAATACTTACTGCCCTCTGAGATAAGTCCCATAGCCACGCCAGCTACCGGAGCCTTAATTGGAACGCCTGCATCCATCAAAGATAAACTTGCTCCACAAACTGAAGCCATCGAGCTTGATCCGTTACTTTCTGTAATTTCCGATACAATTCTTATTACATATGGAAACTCAGCTTGAGTAGGCAAGATTGCTTTAACAGCTCTCTCAGCTAATGCGCCGTGACCAACTTCTCGTCGACCAGTTCCGCGTAAGCCTTTGCATTCTCCAACTGAGAATGGAGGAAAGTTATAATGAAGCATGAATCTCTTTGATTCATCGCCCATGATATTATCGAAACGTTGAGCTTCATCAGCGGTACCCAATGTTGCTGTAACTATGGCTTGAGTTTCTCCTCGTGTGAACAATGAAGAACCATGAACTCTAGGAAGAATCGAGGTCTCAATTGTAATCGGTCTAACAGTTGTAAGATCTCTTCCATCGATACGAACTTTTTTATCTAAGATCATAGAACGCATTGATGTATAGTGATGATCTTCGAAAGCTTTACTACAAAGAGCTGCTTTATCTGCTGCCTTTACATCATCAGCCTTAATGAATTTTGCTTTCATTTCGTCTTTTACTGCGGAAAGAGCAACGCGTCTCTCTTCCTTAGCTGGAACGCACATGGCTTTTTTAAGCTTGGCATCGATAAAGCTCTGAACTTCAGTGATAAACTTCTCATCAACATCTTTCTTGGCAAACTCAATTTTCTTTTTGCCGCAGGCTTTTACAAGTTCAAGCTGCATTTCATTAATAATCTGAAGTTGCTCATGAGCAAAGAAAATAGCATCGACAACTTCTTTTTCAGAAGCTTGAGCAGCGCCACCTTCAACCATAACAATTGCATCTTTAGATCCAGCAACTACGAAATTAAGATCGGATCTCTCACGAGCATCTTTATTTGGATTTATAATTAATTTGCCACCAACACGTCCAACTCGAACTCCTGAGATTGGTCCTTCAAAAGGAATCTCGGAAACCATCAAGGCAGCTGAGGCACCACACATAGCTAATACGTCTGGAGTGTGATCTTGATCGGCTGACATAACAGTAACAATAACTTGTACTTCTTTGTTGAAGCCTTCTGGGAAAAGTGGTCGACATGGTCTATCGATTAATCTTGAAACAAGAGTTTCTTGCTCACTGAGTTTTCCTTCCCTTTTAAAATATCCACCAGGTATTTTTCCAGCAGCGTATGTCTTTTCAACATAATCTACAGTTAATGGAACGAAATCTCCTGGTTTTTCTACACCTAGACAAGCAGTGACTAAAAGGACTGTGTCACCGTAAGTTACAACTGCAGCACCAGCGGCCTGTTTAGCAACTTTTCCAGTTTCAATTCTGAGTTTAGAGCCATGAAATTCACGCTCAACAACAATATGCATACGATCTCCTATTTAGGATCTGAATCAGATCCTTTGATTAAATTAGTGCGCGACAAAACATCGAGCGATTAAAATCGGGAATAGTTTAAATATTGAATCAAAGACTTAAAAAGTTTTTACTTTCTTAGTCCTAAGGAGGCAATAGTCTTCTTGTAGCTCTCAATGTTATTAGTCTTGAGGTACTGAAGGAGTTTTTTACGACGGTTAATTAACTGCATCATCCCATGACGAGAGTGCAGATCCTTAACATGAGCAGCAAAGTGACTACCAAGTCCTTCGATTCTCTGTGTGAGAAGCGCGATTTGAACTTCTGGTGAACCAGTATCTGTATCATGTACGCGATACTTGGAAACAACTTGTGACTTTGAAGCAGTGTTTAAAGACTCCATATTTTACCTATTTCTATCCCAATTTTTTACTTCTTTTGCCTTTTGACTTTCAGCCCTTTGGGATTTTCGAACTAAATGGAAGGAACGAAGGAAAGTCTCTTTGTAATAAGTATCTTGTAAGTTGAAGATCCTTAAAAAGCCTTTTCTTCGTTTCTCCACCTTCTAAATTCTAAAGGGAAAGATACGTCATCAAGCTCATAGAAATTATCAGGAATAATCGATTAAGTCAATAAACCTAATAAGTTAATACTTTTGGCGGTCTAATGCCCAGAATTAACCACAGCTTTGGGCTGATAAGATTGAAGCAAATCTTTACACTCTTTAAGTCTTTGAATTGTGACTTCTTTGCCCAATACTGAGATTGATTCAAAAAGCGGAGGTGTAACTTTTTTGCCAGTCACGGCAATTCTTACAACTACAAATACTGGACCAATTTTTAGACCAATTTTTTCTGGGATGGCTCTAATGGCAGCATCGATATTTGCCACTGTAAAATCGGACAGTGAAGACAGTGCCTCTACTACTAAATCTATAATATTAGAGGCTTTTGATACATCAACATCCTTACCGATCATTGCATCCATATCTCGATTCAAATTCTCCACAAAGAGAAAATCTATTAAATCAGGAGCTTCCGTTAAAAACTTCATGCGCTCTTTAATGTGCGGCAAAATTGCGTTGAATTTTACTTCATCAAGTTTTAGATTTTTAACTTCGCAATATGGGCGAACTTTTTCGGCAAAAGCTTCGGGAGTTAAAGCTCGTATGTACATGCCATTCATCCAATTAAGCTTTTCATAACTAAAAACGGCACCGGCATTATTAATACCTTTTAGATCGAAACGCTTAATCATCTCTTCACGAGTAAAAATCTCTTGCTCTTCACCATCGCCTGGATTCCAACCCACTAATAAAAGTAAATTAAGAAGAGCTTCTGGAAGATATCCAGAGTCTTTAAATGATCGAACATGAGTTGCACCGTGGCGTTTAGAAAGTTTTTTTCCATCTTGGCCAAGTACACTTGGAAGATGGCAGAATATAGGCATCTCCCAGCCGAAAGCTTTGTACAAAAGCACATGAATTGGTGCAGTAGCTAACCATTCTTCTCCACGCATTACATGACTTATTTTCATGTCATGATCATCAACAACAACGGCTAAATGATAAGTTGGAAAGCCATCACTTTTTAAAAGTACGGTATCTCTTAATGAAATTCTTTCCCAAACAATTTTTCCTTTGACTGGATCTTCAAGGGTAAGACTTTCATTTTGAGGAATCATTAACCTAATGACATGTTTTGAATCGGAACTTACATTTCTATGCCGACAATATCCGCTATAACCCGGCATCTCCTTACGAGCCATCTGATCAGCACGCTCTTTGATCAACATTTCGGAACTACAGTCGCAACGATAAGCTACACCTTTTTTAATTAATTCTTCAGCAGCTTCTTTGTAACGGGGTAAACGTAAACTTTGAATGTACGGTCCGCATGCTCCACCAATTCCTTCATCTCCAACCCAGCCAGTATCGGATTTTTCTAATTCAGCCATCGATGGACCTTCATCGATATCAATTCCCAACCACTTTAAGTCTTCTAAAATTGCTTTAATTGCCCCAGGAACGAGTCTTTCACGATCCGTATCTTCGATTCGTAATAGAAATTTACCAGCAAAATGTTTGGCAATAAGCCAGGCATAGAAATTGGTTCTAACTCCACCAACGTGAATGAATCCAGTTGGACTAGGAGCAAATCTTGTTCTTACTTCTTTCATTTTCTAGTGTCTTTTTAATAAAAATTCTATTTTATGTTTATCAAGTTCAAAAATTCATTCTGATCAATAACTTTAACTCCAAGATCTTTTGCCTTATCAAGCTTAGATCCAGCATCAGCTCCAGCTAAGACATAGTCCGTTTTTTTACTGACTGAGGAAGTTACTTTTCCTCCTTGAGATTCAATCAAACCTTGCGCCTCACCGCGAGACATACTTGGCAAGGTACCAGTTAAAACAAAAATCTTAGCTAAAAGTTTATCTCCTTTGGCTTCGATTGTCTCAACTGGATTAATCCCAAAAGTTATCAACTCTTTTAGTGTATTGCGTTCAATCGGATCATTCAAGAACTGAAGAACACTTAGACTAGTTTCCTCCCCAATTTCAGGCATGTTTAAAAGAATCGGTTCACTTAATTTCATAAAAATATCGAGATTTCCAGTATTTTCAGCCAAAACTCGAGCTGTTCTTTCTCCAACATGACGGATTCCAAGGGCATAAATAAATTTTCCTAAGGGGATGTTTTTACTCTTTTCAATAGCTTCAATAAGATTTTTACTAGATAGCTCAGCAAAGCCTGGTAAATCTTTAAGATCTGATTCTTTCAATTTATAAATATCAGAAAGTTTTTTAACCAAACCATGAGCAAATAAAAGCTCAGAAACTTTTTCGCCAAGTCCTTCAATGTCAGCACCTTTACGAGAAGCAAAATGAATTATCCGAGCTTCCACCTTAGCTGGGCATTCATTGTTAATACATCGATAGACAGCTTCATCTTCAGGTTTTACAAGCTTTGAGTCACATCTTGGACAGATTACCGGAAAAATAAAATCCTTTTCCTGGCCAGTTCGTAAACTTTCAATCGCAGCAATCACTGCTGGGATAACATCTCCTTGGCGTCTAACAATTACGGTATCACCTATTTTTAGATTCTTTCTTTTGATCTCATCTTGATTATGTAAGGTAGCTCTTGCAACAACAACTCCCCCAACCCTTACAGGTTTTAAAATTGCAACTGGAGTTATTGCTCCGGTACGACCAACTTGAACTTGGATATCTAAAAGAATTGTATTTTCTTCGACAGGAGGAAACTTTGCAGCTGTTGCCCATCTTGGAGATCTTTCACGAAAACCTAAGATTTCTTGCTCATTTCTTGAATCAAGCTTTATTACTAAGCCATCAACTTCATAAGAAAGAGCATTTCTAACTTCTTGTGCATTATTATAAGCGGTAATTAGTTCGATTAAACCTTTTATTTTATTTAGTTTTGGAGAGGACTTAAATCCCCAGCTCTCGGCCAATTTAATCGATTCATAATGTGAATCTGGTAATGAAAGGCCTTCGACAACTCCAAATCCGTAAACAAAAAAACTTAAGGCTCGACCGGCAGTAATTTTCGAATCGAGTTGTCTTAAACTTCCGGAAGCAGCATTTCTAGGATTTGCAAAAATATCCTCACCTTTCTCTATGCGTTCTTCATTTAAACTTTCAAAAGCTTTTTTTAGAAATAAAACTTCACCACGCAATTCTACCACTTTAGGTGGTTGATCTTTGAGACGCAAAACAAGTGGGATTGATTTAATTGTTTTTAGATTCTCAGTTATATCTTCACCGATACTGCCATCGCCTCTTGTAAGGCCTCGGATAAACATTCCATCTTCATAACGAAGGCTTACTGCAACGCCGTCAAATTTATCTTCAACGCAGTAAACTACATTATTGAGATCGATCTCATGCTCTTTAAAAAGCTTCTCTATTCGACCATGAAAATCAGTTATCTCAGCTTGATCCATGGCATTACTAAGAGAAAGCATGGCGATTTCATGAGCTACAGATTTAAATTCTTTTAATGGCGCACCGCCTACCCTCTTGGTTGGCGAATCGGCTCTAATAAATTGAGGATACTGAGCTTCTAGACTTTCTAGTTCTCTAAATTTTCTATCATATTCAGCATCACTTATTATTGGAGCAGAAAGAACATAATACCTGTGGCTATGTTCATTGAGCTCATCAACTAGTTTTGATATTTTCTTTTCTTCTGACATTTTACTAGGAAATTAAGAAGTAGTTATTGCAGTATCGTTTCTAAAACAGAATCAAAACGATCTAAAACCGCACTCCAACTATATTTGTTTTTTACGTATGCATTACCCAAATTTGCTAGAGTCACTCTTAAATCTTTATTATTAATTAGCTTAGCTGAAACAAGAGAGAATTCTTGTGCGGATTCGTAATATAAGCCGCCATTACTCTCGATTACATGTGCTCTTGTAACTGCGCAGCCCGAATCTACCAACACAGGTGTATTCAAAAGCCAGGCTTCCATAATTACAATTGAAAATGATTCATTTTTAGAAGGCTGACAAAGAAATTGCGAATGCTTAATAATTCTATGTTTATCCAGTTCAGAGACAAATCCCTGATCTATAATATCATTACGCTTAAGAGCAGAAGGTCTATGTAAATCTGAAAATGATCCACCTCCTGAAATTACTAGTTTTATATCTTCAGGAATTTTTCCGTTATCTTTAGAATATATAAAATCATCGATTAACTTATGAGCATTCTTTCCGGTTTCTTTTCGACCAACGTAAAGAATATATCTTAAATTTTTTTCAAAATATGGCACTAACTTAGCAATATACTCATCACTAAAGGACTCAAACCCCATGCCAACTTCTCCACCAGGGATTTGTCCATAAAGTGATCTCGCAAAGTTCATCTCTGGAATAGCATTAAACATACAACCCTTTACGGTTTTAAACATTGCCGCAATCGATTCCAGATATGAGTAGTTTTCATCGTGAAGACATGGAATCAGGACTGATTTATCAGGACGAATTAATGATCCCCAAAATGTTGTGCCAAAAAGATATGGAGCAAAGAAAATTGCATCATAACGATCTGCGTTTTGTTTAATATTTGAATAAAGACCAGTTGAATTAACAGAGTGAGTCAACCAATCAAGCTGGGCATTAATCCCTGGATTTATACCTTCATGAATACTGATTTGATGAGGTATCCAAACTTCTAGATTTCGATCGTCAACCTTAAATCTTTTAACTACTAACTGATTGTCGATCTCTTCACCTTCAGGCAATGCATTTTCCCAACTACGATTATCTTTGGCACAGGTAGTTAAAATATCTACCTTATCTCCTCTTTTACAAAGCCTGATTGCAATTTCTCGACACAGAGTCTCAGCACCACCAGTTTCTTTACCGAATCTTGGAACAACAAAAGCAAATCGTCGTGGATTACTTGCTGAGCTATTTCTTCTTATATCAATCACAGTGCTCATGCATTCTCCAAAAAACCAAGCTCTTTAAATGCATCATGTAAGTATTTTTGATCGAAAATCTCAAAATTTGCCGCCAAAACTTCTTGACGACCGAACATTTCAATATCTTGCCAATGTCTATAGATGTTGGAGAAAAATGGAGCCTCTCTTAAAAATATATCTTTAAGATTTTCAGCAGTTACGTTTGATGCATAATTTTCCAAGGCATATCTACGAGCATTTTTTGAAATAGCTTCTCGTTCATCTAACTTCAAGAAATAAAACGATTCAATAGTCTTAGAAAGTTGTTGAGCTTCTTGATTGCCTGGCTCAATTTTAAAAACTACATCATTTGGAATATACTCGCCTTCTGCAAAATCAGTAACGACTGACGGTGTTCCAGCCATAAGACTGATTTGTAAATAAGGGCCTGGTGTTCCGTAGACACTAAAAAGAGTGTGTAAAGCAAGATCAGACTTAGCTACTAACTCACTCCATTTTTTCGGAGATTTTTCAACTAATATTTCGACATTCAGAACAGCAAATTCTGAACATAACTCTTTAGCCCTAGATATATCTTTATTAGAAACAAGCCATTTAAGTCGATAATCAATACTGACTTCTCTTAAGGCTAAGAGAACTTTGTGAGCACGATGTTCAACTCCAACGTCTCCAGCAAAAACTATTTCAAGCACATCTTTAGATTTATCGCGCATACTCAATTGGACATTATCTGAGGTAGGCATGGGCAGATATAACTTACTGAGTTGACCTTGATATTCATTCGAGCCAATAAAATCAGGAACTAATCTTTTTGCTTCTCCACAAAGTCTCTGTGAAGTAAAAAGTGATACTGGTGATAACGATACTTCTCTATAAGCAAAAGGACCACGATCGGGTTGTGGATATTTTTTTGGGAAAGTTAAGGAATTTTGATTAAAACCTTTCAAAATTTCAGGCCAGGCACTAAAGGTTAAAGGTGGTGGCATCTCTTCTTTAATTAGCAAATCATGAAAAAGAGTAATCCCAGGAATTAATCCAAGATGCATTCTTACAAAATTTGCAGCCTTTGAATCTTCAAATTGATAGAAGACTATTGAATATGGATTTTTGCGGTGATGTTGATAAAAAGAGAGGTAATTCAAGGTTGGTGTTCCTTGATATTCTCCATCTGCATCAGTATAAAAATCAATTTCGAAAGAAGTTTTTAATTTATTACTTACAAGATCAGTAAAATATGCTGATGTAGATGAAGACCTTACTTTGCCATCAAAGTTAAGTGGTGAAAACCAAGCAACTCTCAATTTTGAGTTTAATATAGTCATATTAACTAAGATTAAGAGGTGAAATTAATCGTGAGATTACATGTTCCCAGCCATGGGTCATTAGACCAGAGCTTTCAATAAATTTATAACCTTGCAAACCTAGTCTTTTAGCTAGCTCTCGATCTTCGACAAGTTTATTTATTCCGTGTCCAACTGCATCTATGGTTGGTTCAACTACTAAACCATTGACTTCATGCTTTACAAATTCAAGAACACCACCACTATCTTGGGCTGTAATAACTGGTTTTTTTGAGGCAAACGCTTCAAGTGTTACATAGCCGTAGTCTTCATCAAATGGAGCATAATAAACCGCTAAAGAATTTGCATACAGATTAATTAGTTCTTCATCGGAAACACGACCTAGAAATTCAACTCGATCCCAAAGATGATGTTTATCAATTTCATTCTTAAAATACTCCATCACTCCGCCTTCATCAGGAGTACCGACTACTTTTAATTTGATGAAATTATGAACAATTGGTAAGGCTTTTATGGCCATATCGACACGTTTAATTGTGCAGATTCGACCAACAGATAAAATATAATCACTAAAATTTCCAGATTGATACTTATTACCTAATGGTAGTGGTGGATACAAAACTTCGCCTGAGAGATCATTATATTTATTTAAACGATCAACTACATTTTTTGAAATTCCAGAAATATAAGAACATTCTGAAAGAACTTTTCGATCTGCATCAGTCAGCATTCTTCTAAGAGCCTCATCACGTGGATCGTCAGAAAAATCACTAAATCGAGTTCCATAAAGATCATAAGATTCACGATATTGATGGACTAGCCAAACAGATTTCTTAGGAAATTTTGCATAGTAGGAAGGAAATTTTGTGGCAATTACTAAATCTACATTTTTACCACCAAAGCTTGAAAGATCCACAGTTCGCCAAAGAGCCGACTGACCTAATGAGGCTTCTTTAGAATTAAACGAAAGGGGTAGCTCTACAGTATCTGCATCATGACCTCGAGCTTTTAATTCTTTCACTAAGGTATTTACTAAAGTTTCAGCTCCACCTTTTGTAAATGGAATTTTAACACCTAGAACTAATATATTTGCCACAGAAATTCCTATTATTACGATCTAAACGACTTCGGATACGATACAGTAATCTTGATATCCGTAGAGAAGCTCATTCAAACGACGAATATTTCTATTGAGTTTTTCTGTTGCTTCAGCCCAACGTGGAGTCATGAATTCTTTTACTTCTAATTCTTCAAGAGAAGATTCCTTTGAGTATGGAGAGAGTTTATGAACGTCAAGAACACGTAATCCTAGAAGATCTAATGTAAATCGCATCGTTTCAGGATGAAGTGGAAACACATGAGTTGGGTCTCTAAAATAGTTTCTGGCTAAAGCAACCATGGATTCAGTATTGATTGTTTCAAAAACAACCTTGCCACCCTTCTTAATTTTCCTTAGGCATAAAGAAACTAAGGTTTTAAGCTGGGCAGTAGTTAAATGTTCGATCACTTGAATGGCTACGACACCTCCCAATGATCCATCAGCTACTGACTCAAGATGTTTAATACCGTCTCCATATCGAACATCAACACCTTTTGCTTTAGAAGCTTCAACCATGGCTTTATCCATCTCTACACAATACGACGGTATGTCATTTTGCTTAAATAATAATTGAAGTTCTCCGCGACCACCTCCAATTTCAAGAACTGGGTCTTTTATATCTTTAAAAATTGGAACGTAAAAAGACATTCTCTCAGAGATCACCTCTTCACTACCACGATAACGATTTTCGAGTATTAAATATGAATAATCGATTGGTGCTTCAGTATCCTGAGAGCTAGACGCCGTTGTAGATGAGGCACCGATTGTTGCTCGTTGAGAAATTGAATTAATTATTCTTTCAAGACCTCTTGCAACTGAGTCAAGTGTATCAATCTTTACACTCAATCCTCTAAGGTCAGTATCTAAATGAGTGAGGCGCGAAAGTGCCTCATTAACAGCAACGGTTACTCGTCTTTCAGATGTAATAATCGAAGCATTTTGTTCGTCATTAATTCTTTCAATTCTCTCTATAGCTTTATTAACATCGTAATCAATTTTTCTGATTAATTCCCAAAAAATAAAGGCATCTCGATCATCAACATATTTTGCAACATCATTTAAATATCTAACAAGATTGGATTGAAATTCTTTCTCAGCTTGAAAGTACCCTTTAAAAAGCCCCTCCCAGAAAAAAGATAAGATCTTTCTTTTTATTTTTACAATAATTTTTCCAATAATTGGTCGATGCGATTTGATTGAATCAGGCCTAAGAGCTGAAAGTGCATAAGCGTGGTTTTGATTAATATATCTAAGCTCCTCAGAATGCAGAAGCTCTCCAGCCTTTCTCTCACCACGATTTACATCAGGCTTTTCTGGAATAAAAGGTAAACGGCTATCTTTGGCATCAGAAATTTTATTTATAACTGAGGCTCGTATCTCAGCCATCAATGCTCTGACATCAATTTGAGCATTGTGCTTATCTGAATCTTCCTCTGAGCTAGATTGATTTAGCTTTCGTACAGTCATTTCTTTCATTAATAAACATAAAATAAACAGTGAGTTGAGAGACTTATATACCCTATTTATAAAAGTAATACGACTGTGAAAGATTAAGGCACTAAATCGACTCTCTCTTTTATGTAATTTTTAGGGGCTCCCATTCGCAGCGAGGCTGGGGCGGAGATAAGTAGCAGTTGGCATTACAAAAAACATGAGAGCCAAAGGTCTGTTCGAGAAAATTATTATGAAGTTAGTTATATGTCTAAGTATCAATGACAACTGTTATTAATATTAAGTACTTAGAGCATGACTATTTCGGATTAATAACCTTTGCGCCTTTATTTCCTGTAATTCGAAATCCGATTGAAGTGTTTTTATCTTTACTGTGAACTTTTGAAACGGAAGAATCAGAAGCAGATTTCTCAGAAATATTCGCTCCAGCCACTTCGGGAATAAAAGTTGGGGCGTTGATTTTATCTAGTAGCAAATTTAAGTATTTCGTATCTTCTTTAGGTAAGCTTTTAGCTATTTCAATTTCAAAATTTTGATCTTCATTTTTATTCCACCATAAGCCTGCGCCAGTAAGAAAAGTTGGTGGTATTTCTGCAAGTTTGATACCAGCTTGACTTGCAACTTTGGGATACTCTTCTTCAGTTAGTCCAGTAATTTTCTGATTAATATCTTGAGGTGACAAACCTTGTTTAGTCAAAATATGAGATAAGACAGATGAGTAATAATTTCTATGGGCAACTTTTCTCTGCCAGAAAAAATAATCAAGAACGTGCTCATCAGAAGGCAATTCAGATAATTTAGATCTGAAAAATACTGGCAATTTATATTCTTCATAAAAGAAAACAGCGGCGGCACTAGCTAGATGCGTTAAAAGCTTAGCGCGACGTCTTAGACCAGTGCTTTCAATCTTATCGAATAATAATGAGATCTCATCTCCATGAATAAAAGAGTAACTGACTCGAATATCTAGGCACATTAATTTTTTAGCTGTGCCGATCAGAGCCTCAACAAGACGGCTGCTATAGGGATATTCTTCTTTTGCCAGATGTGTCCAACCTTCTCCAAATCTATGTGCATCCATTCGAACAACTAAACGAACATCGGGAAGGATGTAAGCATCATTTACATTTTCGAAACGATCCATCTGACGTTGATACTCACTGAGTTTTTTCACTTCGAACGGTTTGGTCATTTAGAGCCTAATTGAATTGATTAAAGCAAATTCCTTTGTCAAAGCAACATACTCTTTTACAGAAATAGTTTCGGCTCTCGCACCAATATCTAAGCCAGAAGAGTTTAAAGCCGAGACAACATCCTCTGATTTAAAAAAACCGGATTCTTTAATGCTATTAATAAGTTTCTTGCGCCTCTTAAAAAATGAAGCTTTGACAACTCTTTGGAACAACACTCTTTCAATATGAGATAAAAAATAAGGGTTATCTTTGCGCATCTTAAGCTCTACAACTTGAGATTCAACGCGAGTTGGGGGATGAAATAGATTTCCAGCAAAAATTGGGCCTTTTCTTACTTGAGCAGAAAGTTGGCAACCAACAGATAAAGTTCCATATTCTTTACCACCTGGCTCTGCAGCCATTCTTTGAACAAATTCTTTTTGTAAGAGAAAAATTGCCCGATCAATTACTTGAGCATACGATAAAACATGAAAAACAATGTCTGTAGAAAGTGAATACGGCAAATTGCCAAATACTACCAAATTATCTCCGACCTGAGAAAAATCAACTTGGCGAACATCTTGACTTATAATTTTTATCTCAGGATAAAGTCCCTTTAATCTAGTAGCAAACTTCTCTTCAATTTCTATTGCAGTAATATCCCCATAAGGCACTAATTCTTGAGTTAGAGCACCGAGTCCCGGACCAATCTCAACAATTTTATCACCTTTCTTTGCAGATCCAAATTTCACAATTTCATGAATTGCGCCTTGATCAAAAAGAAAGTTTTGGCCTCTTCCCTTTGTGGGTCGAAGATCCATACTTTCCAATTGATCTTTAATCTTCATTCTGTTTATTTATAATGTTTCTATGCGCCAACGAGCTAACGCACTCTCGGATAAACCTAATCTTTGGCCTTTAAGAAATCTTAAGTATCCTACATAGCCTATCATGGCACCATTATCCGTTGAATGCTTAGAATCTGGAAAATAAGTATTAATGCCTTTGAGAGAGGAGGCCACCTCTCTAAGTCTTTTATTTGCAGCAACTCCACCTGTTATACAAAAAGATCTAAGCCCGGTCTCTTTGAGTGCAATATTAACTTTGTACATTAAGGTCTCAACAATCGCTTCTTGAATGGCGTAACAAAGAGATTCTTTTTTTACTTGATCTGCATTTGTGCCAGATTCACGTTTAATTAGTAATGAAATTGCCGTTTTCAATCCAGAAAAACTAAAGCCCTCTTGGCCTCGCATGACTTTTGGCAAAATATAGGTTGAAGATCTTGCATTGTCTGCAAGTGCTGCAAGTTGCGGACCTCCTGGATAGGTCAAACCTAACAAATGTGCAGATTTATCAAAAGCTTCTCCAGCTGCATCATCAGATGTTTTAGAAATTAATCTATAATTTCCGACATCTTTAACTTCATGAAGCTCAGTATGTCCACCAGAGACTACTAAACAAAGATAAGGAAATTTGAGAGATTCGTTATCAAGCATTGGTGCTAATACATGTCCTTCAATATGATTAACACCCACAAGAGGTAGTCCCAGACTTTGAGACAACCCTTTTGCAAACTGTAATCCCATAAGTAAGCAGCCTTTCAGTCCCGGTCCTCGTGTGACTGAAATTAAGTCAATATCTTTAATACTAAATTTTGCAGTTTCTAATACTTTCTTAAGAACAATAGGTAAGTTTTTTAGATGTTCTCTTGAAGCAAGTTCGGGGACAACTCCACCATACAGTTCATGCACCTCTGTTTGTGACGAGATCTCTTCAGCTAAAATGATCGATTTGCCATTTTCGCATTTGAGTAAGGCAATGGCTGTTTCGTCACAACTAGTTTCAATTCCTAAAACAAACATGAGTTATTGTGAAACCGATACATTTTTTAAATATTTTGCCATCGCTGCTAAGTCTTGATTGTTTGCCAACCTATAAAATTTAATTGGACAAAATTTGGCATCAATTTCTCGTTTATCTGGAGTTACTCCAGTTCTTAGATATGCAACAATATCATCCTCGTTCCAGTTACCTATTCCAACCTCAGTATTAGAAGTTATAGATGGGGCAACCTTAGATTCACCATCAACATAAATCTCTTGTCCACCCTTGAGATATCCCTCACTACTCAGCATTGTCGCGGCTGAATTATGGCAGCGTCCGCATCGTGCAACATGATCCGTTAAATATTCTCCATATTTTTCAACTTCTAAATTAGAAACTTGTGGAACAAATCCAGGAACATCTTGAGCAGTTGATTCGAAAAGTCCCACTGTATTTCTTGTAAAAAATCCAACTGATCGTCTATCAACATGGTTTTCTACTGCAAGCAAAGACTTTAAATATGAAGATATTGAAAGTGCATCAGTATCAGATAACCATTCAAAGCCTCTATGAAAAGCCGGAGAGAATCCTTCTTCTTTTAACCAAGAAAGTCGAATTGCATTTACTAATGTATATGGATCTCTATCCTTCATTTCTTTTGAACCTGGAGTAAGATTCGGAGCTCTAGCTTCTCCATAAGTATCCAACTGAATACGACCACCGGATAGTTCTGATTCTGGAGTACCCTCCTTTCCATGGCAGAAACCACATGCCGCAAGGCTTTTTACAAAGTATTCACCTCTTTTGGTAAAAGAAGCATCTAATTTAGAAACTGGCACTGGATCTGGAGCTGTAGCACATGACAAAAAACTACAAACAAGGAAGATGAATAAAAAGTGTTTTTGCATATATCAAAGAGTATACTTCTCCGACAATTTGTTCAAGTGCACTATGCAGTTAGACCAGTTTCTTGCCTGGGCGAATTAAGAATTTGGTGCTACTAAAATGATATGAACTTTCAAATTGCTTCTGTATTAATTGTATTTCTCGCCATGTCCATTCTCTTTCTTACTGGTGCTGTTCGATATGATCTAACTGCTCTTTTAGGACTTCTATTTTTTGTATTTCTGGGATTCATACCCCCTCACGATGCTTTCTTAGGCTTCTCTTCTCCAACAATCATTGTCTTTATAAGTACTTTCTTTTTAAGCGAAGCCCTTTTTGATACCGGAGTTGTGGATCGACTCGGCAGGGCCATCTTTAAACTTTTCGGCAAAAGTGAACATCTTACAATACTAGCATTAATGATAATTACTGGATTGATATCTAGCTCAATGAGTAACGTATCAACAACTATCATAATGATGCCAATTGCTGCTTACTTAGTACGAGTTGGGGGATTTTCTCCATCGAAACTATTTATGCCAATAGCATTTGCTTCACTTCTCGGAGGCACTCTAACATTATTGGGTACTACTCCTAATATGATTGCCTCAGACGTTCTCAGAGCATCAAACCTACATCCCTTAACACTTTTCTCCTTTGCTCCTATGGGTCTTGCAATAATGGCCGTAGGAACTTTTTTTGTTATTGCTACATCAAAATGGTTATTACCAAAAAGAAAATCAATAGGAGCCCATCAAGAACAAGATATTGCTGATATCTATGGACTCAAAGAGAGATTATTCTCAATTACCATCCCAAAAGGTTCAGAATTAGCAGGCAAATCATTATCTTCACTTCAACTTGGTGCCACTTTAAATATTGCAGTTGTGGCAATTATGAGTGGAAATCAAAGAAAGAATATACCTAACGGCTCTGATATTTTACGCGTTGGTGATACATTAATTGTTCGCGGAAAAGATGATCATCTAAAAAGGCTTTTGGCATTAAAAAATGTACAACTTGAAAAGATTAATAGCGAAAAACTAAATAGGATTTTAGCAATTTGGGAACCGATCGAAATTACAATTTCCAATAGATCTCTCTGGATAGGAAAAAGAATTGATTCAATTAATTTAGATGAAGTTAGATTTGCACTAGTTGCCATCAAACAAAATGACAAAATAAATGCTTACGATATTAATAGGCATTATATTGAAGCTGGTGATGTGATCTGTGGATTTTTCAAAGGTTCCGAGGAGAAACTTTCTGAGATGGGTAGAGAATACTCAATAACTACCAAGAAAGTTGAAGTTGATGCTTTTAAAGATATATTATTTACAATTCCTTTTAATTCCGTTGAGAACATTTATAAATCTCGTGATAACGATGCTTCTTTCTTGTCAGTTTCTATTCTTCACCCATTTTTAGTGCTTAAAAATTCAGAAAAAATCTCTATTATTAATCAAAGTACTATTTTTGAATTAGGCGATGAGATCGTTGTCGCTTGTGAGCCACAACGATTCAATCTAGTCCCAGAACTAGGATCTCTAAATATAAATTCACATGCACCAGATATTTTTACAGATAATCAGGAAACGAATCTTATAGAAGTTGCCTTAACTCCAAGATCCGTTTTAATTGGACAAACAATTAACGAAGTCCATTTTCGTGAAAAGTATGGACTTCAAGTGCTGGCCCTTTGGAGACAAGGAAAACCAATTAGAACTGGACTCACTGATATAGTGCTTCGAATTGGAGATGCCCTATTACTTTTTGGACCACCATCACTTTTCTCAAATCTTATGCAAGATCACGATTTTGTAATTCTTTCTGATATCGAGAGAGTTCCATTACGAAAAGATCGGGCACTAAACTTACTTTCTGGATTACTTTTATTTACTTTAATGTCGTTGGCTCACGTAGCTCCAATTCATATTATTGCAATGACCACAGCTGTCTTTTTGGTCTTAACTAAGGCTGTCTCCTTAGGACAAGTTTATAAAAATATCGATTGGAAATTGGTTGTCTTGGTTGCCTCCCTACTCCCAATGGGAATAGCTTTAGATACTAGCGGAACTTCTCAGTTCATAACAAATGAACTAGTTTCATTGGTAGGTTCAAGAAATCCATACTTCCTTCTAGCATCTGTTGCTTTCCTTTCTAGTTTTCTAAGTCAGGTCTTAGATGCGGGCATAGCTGTAGTAATATTAGGTCCAATAGCAATTAAAGCTGCTTTACTAGCCTCAATTAGCCCATATCCATTAGTAATGGCTGTGGCACTTGGAGCTTCCATTGCCTTTTTGACTCCTTTTAGTCATAGAGCAAATTTAGTTGTGATGGGAACTGGTGGCTATAAAGTAAAAGATTACTTTATGTTAGGCGCACCGCTTTCGATCATATTGTTTGCGACGATTATTTATTTAGTGCCCAAGTTTTTCCCGTTTTAATAAATTAGGGACGGAGCCCAATTATTTAGGAAAAATAATTGGGCTCCGTCCCTAATTTATTCGAATCCATATTCTTGAGCTTTGGCTATTAGATTTGAACGAGAGATGCCTAGCTCTCTTGCCGCCTCACTCTTATTGCCGTCTGTTCGCTTAAGGGCATCTAATATTAGCTTCTTTTCTACAGCTAAAAGTGCTTCTTTTAATCCACCTACTAAAGATTCGGAATGTGAATTGGAGCTTCCTCCAATATTAGTAATTTCGTTAGAAGCCAAATTAAGATCAATAACCGAATCCTCTCCACTAAGAACTACTAAGCGTTCGATCTCATTTTGAAGCTGTCTAATATTACCTGGCCAGTTATAATCAAGTATTGCCTTAGAAATTTCGGCTGAAAGTTTTTTCTTATGAGTAGTATCAGCCTTATTTAAAAAATGTTGTGCCAAAGCAATTATATCTTCACGTCGATCTCTTAAAGGGGGTAAATGAATAGCAATGACACATATCCTATAATAAAGATCTTCTCTAAACTTTCCATCAGTAATAAGTTTTTTTATATCCCGATTTGTTGCGGCAACTATTCTCACATCTACTTTCTTTTCTTTTGTATCACCAACAGGAATAAATGTTCCTTCTTGCAATACTCGTAACAACTTGGCCTGAAGCTGCGGACTCATCTCTCCAATTTCATCTAAAAAAAATGTTCCAGTATCAGCAACTTCAAAGAGACCCCGCTTTGAAGCTTGCGCCCCTGTGTAAGCTCCCTTTACATGACCAAAAAGCTCAGATTCTAAAAGAGTTTCATTGAAAGTTGAGCAGTTCTGAACAACGAAAGGTTTGTCTTTGCGATTACTATTAAAATGTACAGCCCGAGCCACTAATTCTTTTCCTGTTCCCGATTCACCAGTAATCAGCACAGGAAGTTTCGAAGAGGCAACTTTTGAAATCAATCCATACACTTCTTGTATGGCCGGGCTTTTTCCAACCATATTTGCAAAGGTACTCGGTTTTTCAAGCTGCGTTCTTAGGTTTTCATTATACTGAACTGATTGTTGTAGCTCTTTATAAAGAGATCTCAATCTCAAAATTGCATTAAGGCGAGCAATAAGTTCAACCTTATCAAATGGTTTCGTAATATAATCATCTGCTCCTTCATTGAGGCCAGAGACAATATCATCGAGGGAACTTCGAGCGGTTAAAAGAACTAAGGGAATATATCGAAGAACGGGATCACTTTTGGCCCGCCTTGTTACTTCGTATCCATCAATGCCTGGCATCATGACATCAACTAATGCGACATCAGGCAATTCATTTTGTAGCTTTGCAAAAGCATCATTACCATTTGAGGCAGTAATGACTTCAAAACCCTCTTCTTTAAGTACTGCTTCAAGTGCAAAAAGCCCGTCTGGATCATCATCAACGGCAAGGATTTTAATTTTTTCTTCCCCTGCCATCGTTAATTATCCTTTCATCATTTCTAAGAAATCGAGATTGGTCTTAGCATCCTTCATTTTACTAATAAGCCATTCCATGGCTTCGATAGGATTTAAAGGATTAAGAACTTTTCTCAGTAACCAAATCTTTTGCAAGGTTCTATCATCAAATAGAAGATCCTCTTTTCGAGTACCTGACTTATTAAGATCTATCGCTGGATAAACTCTCTTATCAGAAAGTTTTCTATCAAGCACAAGCTCCATATTACCAGTCCCTTTGAATTCTTCAAAGATAACTTCATCCATTCTGGATCCAGTATCAATCAAAGCTGTACCGATGATTGTTAAACTTCCACCTTCCTCAATATTTCTAGCAGCACCGAAGAATCTCTTAGGTTTATGAAGAGCATTGGAATCCACACCGCCTGATAGAATCTTACCACTTGCTGGAACAACTGTGTTGTATGCACGAGCCAAACGAGTGATCGAATCTAAAAGAATAACTACATCTTTTTTATGCTCAACTTGTCTCTTGGCTTTTTCAATTACCATTTCAGCAACTTGAACGTGACGTTGTGCAGGCTCATCAAAAGTAGAGCTAATAACTTCGCCCTTAACTGAGCGGGCCATATCAGTAACTTCTTCAGGACGCTCATCGATCAGAAGAACCATCAGCACAACTTCTGGATGATTCTCAGTAATGGCATTGGCAATTTTTTGCATTAAAACTGTTTTACCTGTTCTAGGTGGAGCAACGATTAAAGCTCTTTGACCTTTTCCAATTGGAGAGAAAAGATCTATAACTCGGCAGGAAATATCCCCACCGGTTACTTCCATCTTTAATTTTTCTTGCGGATAAAGAGGAGTTAAATCATCAAAGTTAACCTTAGTTTTTAAAACACTAGGATCTTCATGGTTAACAGTATTGACTTTTAGAAGAGCAAAGTATCTCTCGCCTTCTTTTGGTGGACGAATCTGACCTTCAACAATATCACCAGTCCTAAGTCCGAATCTTCTTATCTGTGCTGGTGAAACATAGATATCATCAGATCCAGGAAGGTAGTTGTAATCGGGTGCCCGTAAAAATCCGAAACCATCGGGAAGACATTCTAAAACGCCTTCTCCGTAAATTGTTCCATTAGAATCAGATTGTGAGGTCAAAATTGCAAAGATTAGTTCCTGTCTCTTGAGAGCAGCAGAACCTTCAATATTAAACTCCATTGCAAGCTTTGCAAGTTCAGCTGGCTTAAGCTTTTTTAGGTCATTTAGATGCATAGTACATTTTCCATTTTTTTAATTAATTAACTCTGCTATTGAGCTCCCGAACGGAAGAGCAGTGTGAATAAAAACAAAATTTCGATTAAAATTTTTCCTTTTCTATTGGAATAAACTGTAAAGTTGCAGCACTCAAAGTGATCCAAATCTATTTTTATATTCTTAGCTTCCTCAGCTTCGCTTAATTAGGGTGATATTATTTTCCTTAATTTAGCTTCCTCAATTTAAGGAAGTATACTGGGGGATTTGGTACAAGGGCTGTTCAAAAGACACAAGAACATTAGCCCTTAAATCATGTATCGTCAACCCCAGAATAAAACTTTATGAGGCTCTTTCAGCTATCGTTCTAGCATTAACTTTCCTTAAATAAATAGGCTCTAATTGAGCAATTTTATTAAAATCAAAGGTTTCTAATGAACCTTGTTCCGCAAGGCAAATAAGACTTTCGGTAACTTTAGAAGGTAATGCTATTTGAATGCCAGTAATTTCTTCTTCTGCAAATCCGACGTATTTTAATTGATCTAAAGAACAATCCTTAATCTGACCCTGAACCCATGATTCTATTCTTAGAATTGGGACAATTTCGGTAACGGATTTTGGTACAAATCTATTTTCAACTATATGAAAAATAGAAACGAACAACTCCTCTCTCTGAGCATTGGAAATAGAAATAATATATTTAGCTTCATTTTTAAATTCGGCAGCGAAGCCCATTAGAGAAGGTATTTGATAAATAGGAATTGATAATCCATACGCTATACCTTTTAAATAACTAAGTCCGACTCTTAATCCGGTAAAAGATCCAGGACCAGATCCAATAACAAGAGCTGAGATATCAGACCATTTCTTTGAAGAGCTAGAAAGAATGTCCTGGATAATACAGGGTAGATCTTCAGTAAAACCAGTTTCTTCAGATCGACTAGGGTTAGATACACTGACAAATCCAACTTTACTCGAGCCAATACTTACAAATGTTTGAGGACCACTAGTATCGATTGCTAAATAAAAACTCATTGGATGTTAACGAAAGAGATCATTACTGATCGCAAAAAGCATTAGACCAACAAGAAGTACAAAACCAACTTGATTTGCAACTTCTCTAACCCTTAGACTAATCGGGGAACCTTTTACTGCCTCGATTATGAAAAATAAAATATGACCACCATCTAAAACTGGAATTGGAATTAAATTAAGAACAGCTAAGCTGATACTTAGAAAAATCATAAAACCAAAGAGGGCATCCAGTCCTTTCTTGGCACTTCTGCCTGCTTCTTCAAAAATTCTGACAGGACCAGCTATATTATCAGCGGAAATATGTCCTAAAATTAGCCCTTTTATACCAATTACGGTTTGTTTAGTTAACGACCAGACATAAAAAGTTCCAGTGGTTGCTGCTTCGGCAAAAGAAACCTGAATTTTAGTAAACTTTGGAGCAATACCAATACGGTAAAAATCACCAGTTTCTCTTTCCTTTTCATTAACAAGACCAGAACGATCTTCTTCGGCAACTACTTCTATATTTAATGTTTCTAGAGTGGCACTTTCGGACTCTTGTCGATCAATTAATATGGCCATTTTCTGACCACCTGATTTACGAACTGTATCAGAAAGTTCACTCCAGGTTAAAATCTCTTTACCATTTATGGACTTTACAAGATCTCCAGCTTTCAAACCTGCTTTCTCTGCAGGATGATTTGGAACTACATCTCCAATGAAGGGCTTATCGACAGGTTCAGCGGCACCATAGATATAGACAGTTATAATTGCTAGTAAAATTGCAAAAATAAAATTAAAACCAGGCCCAGCAAAAACGATCATGAATTTTGCCCAGAAACCTTTTAACAAAAACCACTTATTTCGATCTTTGATAATGGCTCTCTGCTGTTCAGTAAATTCATTCGGATCTAACTTTTCAATACCAGGCTTACTTTCAGATTCTTCTGGACTATAGGATGGATCTAGTGCTCTTGGATCATCTCCGGCCATTCTCACAAAACCGCCTAAGGGAAAAATTCTTAAGGAATAAGTTGTCTCACCAACTTGTTTTTTCCAAAGGATTGGACCAAATCCTATAGAGAATGCTAAGACTCCAACATTGTTCCACTTAGCTAAAAGAAAATGGCCAAGTTCATGAACAAAAATCAGTATACATAAAACAAAAACTGCCACCAAATACATCATACGTTTTCTTCGTAAATATTGTTTTTAACTCTCTTATCTAATTCAATCAAATCAGCAAGATTGATAACTTTTTCAGATGCGAATTTCTCTATACTTTGATCAACGACTGACTCGATACAATCGAAGTCTAGCTTTCTATCTAAAAATAGCGCAACTGCTGCTTCATTAGCGGAGTTCATCACAGCCGATGCCGATCCCCCCTGACGAAGAACGGATTTTGCCATTTTAACTGCCGGAAATCTGTTCTGATCCAAGTTTACAAAATCAATTCTACCCAGAGCACCTAAGTCTAATGATTTCACTGCACCAACAACCCTACCTCTGGGATAATTAAGCGCGTAACTAATTGGGCCTTTCATATCAGGATTTGAAAGTTGGGCAATCTGAGATCCATCTTCAAACTCTACTGAAGAGTGTATAATACTTTGTGGGTGAACCACTACCTCAATTTTTTCAGAATCTACATTAAAAAGCCAATGTGCCTCAATTAATTCGAGCGCCTTATTCATCATTGTAGCTGAATCAACAGAAATTTTTCGTCCCATGTTCCAACGAGGGTGTTTTATAGCCTCTTCGGGGGTGATGCCTTTAAGATCGGCTCTAGATCTAGTAAAAAATGGACCCCCGGAAGCAGTCAAGATCAATTTTTTTATTTGATTTGGATTCTCTCCCTGTAATGCTTGAAAAATGGCGGAGTGCTCACTATCAACTGGTAATATTACTGAATTACTTTTTTCAATCTCTTTCTTCAAAAGCTCCCCACCGCTAACAAGACTCTCCTTATTTGCTAAAGCAATTACTTTGCCCGCAGTGGCCGCTGCAAAAACTGATTCAATTCCTGCCATACCAACTATTGTAGCTAAAACAATATCAACGTCTGGATGGGCACAAAGTTTACAAATTTCGCTAACGCCAGAAACTATCGATCCATTTTCAATTTTGAGATCTTTAGCTTTATAAATATCAGAAAGTCCTGCAAACTTAGGGGAATATTTTTGAATTTGATTATTCAGTTCTACTGAATTTGTTCCTGCAATTAACCCGAAGGGACTAAAGAGATCTCTATTTTTTTCTATTATCTCCAAGGCCGAAATTCCAATTGAACCAGTCGAACCTAAAATTAAAACATTTCTTGGCCGATGTTTCGGAACTTTATTCAGTCTGGAATCTTCAGTATTAAAAGGCACTAACATAAAATAAACTAAAAGGCTGCTAGCCAAAAATATAGTATTGGTGCTGACATCAAGAGACCATCAACTCTATCTAGTAATCCACCATGTCCAGGAAGGATACTTCCAGTATCTTTAACCCCATATAGGCGTTTTAGATATGACTTAGAAAGGTCTCCAAGTTGCGCCACAATTACAGTAAATGCACTCAAGAGAGAAATATCAAGATAAGTATATCTCTCTGGAAGATATAATAGATAAGAAAAAACAATACCGACAGTGGTAGCAACAAAAATTGCACCAACCGAACCAGAAATTGTTTTATTTGGAGAAATCTCAGGAGCAAGCTTAGGTCCCTTTACTTTTGTTCCTATAAAGTAAGCAGCTATGTCATTTGCAAAAACTACTAACATTAGCCAAAGAAGTAGCCATTGAAAATTTGGCAACATAACAAAACTCATAAGT
>JAWXBT010000235.1:0-24080 GCA_034440315.1 bacterium | reverse complement strand
CTATTATCTAATTTAAAGGCCTCAAGTTCCTCTTGATCTAGAATATAAATGTTATTATTGGGATCTACCCAGAAATCCAAAATAAGATCATCCCACTTAACCTCTGAATCTGTGATTTGAACATTCTCGCAGACATCAAATCTATGTCCATAAAGTTCAGAGGATTGAGAATAAAGTCTATAAATTAAGTAATTATTATTCGTCCAATAAAAAGCATCTGTATGGATGTCGCTAGCTGGTAAAGAAACAGGCCCATCAGTATAAGTTGTAGTTCTTTGCCAAACATATTTTAAGTGTGCGCTTTGACCTGGGATGATTGAATGAATATCACATTCATAGATCTTTATTCGTCCATCAATGTGCTTTTTAATCTCTTTACATTTTGCCATTTTCAAATCACTGAGTAAAACTTCCCGTTTTTAAGAATTCCAAAGTAAGATTGATTACTTTAGATTGGTACATCAAAAAGGAATGAGACCCCTTAATGGTAGTATGATCTTTTGATCCTGGCAGTTTTGTTTCATCTACAGTTACTATCCCATCGTTTGAAGAGTCTAGACAAAAATAGTAACCTTTTTTAAAGGGGATAATGCCAGCTATAATTCCTGTTTCTATTTTCGGATCATCTTTTAGACTAACGAGTTCGCTCAACTCAATAAAGGCAGGACCCATAAGTTTTCTAATAAGCCAAAATCTTTTTAAAAAATTTGCAGTTTGAGAACCTCTATGAGGTGGTCCCAAATGAATTGCTCTTTTGAAGTTAAAATGATCGGAATACTTAGAAACGAACCTTTTTGCAATTATACTTCCTAAGGAGTGAGTAACGAAATAAATCTGTTTATCGGAAAGTTTTTTCTGTTTTATAAACTGATGAAGTATTTCAACTAAAGTTGAAATATTTTCACTTCGAGAAGGATAGCCAAATAAGATTGTTGCAAAGCCTTGCCGATTTAATTTTTTGGCCAAATACCACATAGAGTATTTGCTGCGTGCTAAGCCATGAATGAGAACGACTATCTCTTTGTTCTGAGAGTTTCGCATCCCTTGATAATGTTATAACTTTGATACTTACGGCAAGGTAAAGGAAATGAAAATTCAAAAGAAAATAATTATTTCAGGAGCCAGTGGTTTTGTTGGAACAGCACTGACTTCTTATCTTAAAGGAAAGGGCCATGAAGTTTTATCGTTAGTCAGGCGCAGCCCAAAGGTAGCTTCCGAAATTTCTTGGAATCCACTAAACCGAGAGATTGATTCTTCTAAACTAGAAGGAGCCTTTGCTGTTATTAATCTTTCTGGTGAGAGTATTTCCTCTCACAGGTGGACTGAGAAGAGGAAAGTTACATTAAGAGATAGCAGAATAAACACGACTAGATTTCTTATTGAGTCACTACAAAAATTACAGACCAAGCCTAAAGTTTTTATTTCAGCTTCAGGAATGGGGTATTATGGTGAGACTGGTGTTGAAGAGGTAACTGAGAGTGCCCCTATGGGAAGTGGATTCTTGGCTGAATTGGCATCTAAATGGGAAAATGAAGCTTTAAAAGGCAGAGAGAGTTTTCGAGTAGTACTTTTAAGAATTTCAATGGTCATATCAAAAAATGGTGGGGCACTTGCTAAAATGCTTTTGCCATTTAAGTTAGGACTTGGAGCAAAGCTGGGATCTGGAACTCAGTATATGAATTGGATTCATTTATTTGATCTTTTGCAGTGCATAGAATTTTGTATTGAGAATGATTCATGCTCTGGTCCAGTTAATGCCTGCGCGCCTAACTCAGTAACAAATGCCGAATTTACAAGGAGATTGGCCAATGCCGTTCATAGGCCAACTTTTTTTCTATCGCTCCCAGAGGTTTTTTTAGGAATACTTTTAGGCGAGATGTCTCAAGAACTTCTCTTGGTCAGTACGAAAGGAGTTCCTAAGAAATTAATCGAGGCAGGCTTTAAATTCAAATATGCAAGTATTGAAAAAGCTTTTGAGGCAGAGTTTTTGAAAAGTTAAATATAAACAAAAGCCAAAACAAAATTGTTTTTATATGAAATTCCTATTTCAATTTTTGAGCCTTCAGTAAATTTTGCAGATAATTCTATATTCAAAGTTGCTGTAAATCCCGTTTCATTCCATTTGCAAGTGGCATCTTGAAATCCAAAAAACTTTTTAGAAATTGGATTTAGACATTTAAAAAGTGCTTCTTTGGCTGCTAAGAGAGAGGTTAGTCTTTGATCCAATTCAAGAGGGTTTTCGTAAATCCATTTCTTTTCCAAGTCTGTACAAACTTTATTTTCAATTTTCCTAATTCCCTCATTAATTTCTTCTAGATCAATGCCAACACTTTGATAATTTGCTTTCAAAGCTGTAATTGCCATTCCCCAACTATTCTTATGGGTAATTGAGCCGACAACGCCCTTAGGCCAGACGGGCTTGCCGACTTCATCTCTCGTAACTTTACCGCACATTCCCAAAGCTAAGATCGCTTCCCTGGCAGCTAGTCGGCCCAGCACGTACTCTGTCTTTCTTTTTTTAGAGGAAACAGTGGATAGATATTCCATCTCTATAGGATCTAAGATTTGATCATATCCAAGGCTTGAATTAATAGCACAAAACTTTATATTTTGAGGTAGTTTTGATTCAAACATTTGTGAAGAGATCCTAGTGTTGCTTCAAAATATAATATAAACCATAATATTTTGAAAATAAAATACTATTCTGATGTATATATGCCTCAAAAATGGCTGATTAAAAGCGAACCATCTAAATATTCAATCGAAGATCTTAAGCGAGATAAGAAAACTCTATGGCATGGAGTCCGGAATTATCAGGCTAGAAATCTTCTAAGAGATCAGTGGAAAGTCGGAGATATTTTGCTTTTCTATCATTCAAATGCTGAGCCAACTGGAATATTTGGAATTGGCAAAGTTTCAAAGATCGGTGTTGCTGATCCTACACAATTCGATTCTAAAAGTGATTATTTTGATCCCAAGGCTAGTAAGGAGACCCCACGCTGGTTTGCTCCGGAAGTTTCCTATATTGAAAAGTTTTCTCAGCCAATTACACTCGACGATTTAAAGAATGAGAAAAGCTTAAAAGATATGGCAGTATTGAAAAAAGGAAATCGCTTAAGTGTGCAACCTGTTTCTGAGGATGAATTTAAAATCATTTCAAAGATGGCTAGATAATCGTGAGTAGAATTCCAATTAAGACCAAAAAAGAAATTGAGCAAATGCGCCTAGCTTCTGCTGCTACTGCTAAAATTTTGGATGAAGTTGGATTGATAGTTAAACCTGGAATTTCTACCGAAGATATTAACAAGTTTGTTCATAAGAGAACATTGGAGTTAGGAGGCATCCCAGCGCCTTTGAATTACAAAGGATTCCCAAAGTCTGTTTGTACTTCCGTAAATGAAGTAGTTTGCCACGGAATTCCTAATAAAGATCAAATTTTAAAAAGTGGTGATATTATTAATATCGATGTGACTACAATCCTTGATGGCTATCATGGGGATTCAAGTCGTATGTATTTTGTAGGTGGAAGAGAAGCATGTTCAAAGGAATCTCAAGATTTAGTCGATTTTTGCAAAGAGGCCTTATATATTGGTATCTCAGTCATTGCTCCTGGAGCTCGAACTGGAGATATTGGTTATGCCATTCAAAAATTTGTTGAGTCTTCAGGATTGAGTTATGGAATTGTCAGAGAATACACTGGGCATGGTTTAGGCAGAGAATTTCACGAATCTCCACAGATTACCCATTTTGGCAAAAAATCTACTGGATACGAACTTCAACCTGGAATGACATTTACTGTTGAGCCGATGCTTAATATCGGGACAGCATATACAAATCTTTCTTCTAAGGACGGTTGGACAGTTACTACGAAAGATGGCTCTCTTTCTGCCCAATGGGAACATACAGTTTTAGTTACTCAAGTTGGTTATGAGATTCTTACAAAAAGTGAAAAATTCTAAGATTAATCTCACCTCGAAAATAGGGTCTTGTTAGTAATTTAATCCCAATCTAAATTACTGGCGTGGCGCACCCTTTAGACACCGCTCGGTGTTTAAACCAATAAAATAGTTCGAAGAACTAAAAAAGTTTCGCGTACGTGTTGAATAAATGAGAGATTTGATAATGGCCTTTAGATGACAAGATCTTTAGGCCATTTTTGTATTTACAATTAACAAAAAAAACACGGCGGATATTTTTCAATATCGCGCCGCGTACGTGCTAAAAAGTTGTTTCTTGTGACGGACCCCAACTTTCCAACTTTAGCTTGTAGGAGTTTCCTCCTATAAGCCGAGCCAGAAACTAACTCCTAATATCTCCTTTTTTAGGGCTGGGTTTTATTTTTAATTTCAGAGTCAGCTTTCGCTGCCTTGTCTCTGTCCCAGCTCATTTAGCCAGTTACCTAGCCAAAGAGAGTATTAGTCAAGCCGATTACTCGGAATAAAATTGCTTCCCTTCAAATTACTTATCTGGTTCCAGTAGGACTCTCAAAGCTAGCCTATCATCCGAAGGTCTCCCTTCAGTGTGACCTATTCAAGGAGTTCAAGTTTCTCCAAGATACTATTCTTACTAATACTTTCGCACTAGTAAAGTCCGCCATAAACTTAACCGACAAGGGCTAAATTATTAAATAAAAAAGTTTTACCTCTTTTATATCGGACTGTGCTGTTATCCACAAAGTTACTCGGAGCATTACCTCTTGGTCCCTTTGTTTAAGAACTCATTTCTACCACACCTTTCGACGAGATATTGAGTTCAGCACCAGAAATAAAAAGGTTTCCCTGTTTACTCTGAATCCAAAGTACTAACCTTAAGTTTTCCTTTGGATTGTTCTCTTACGGAAGGTAAACTCTTTCGAGTTCCCCATTTTTCGACTATCCCTGCAGACAATCGCCATAAAAGATGGCTTTAAAGTTTCTTCTACTGAAGCAATTCAAATTTTCTTGCTCTAGGACTTAGTTACACCTTTGTGCAATCTAAAATCAAGGAAATAATATTGATAAAAATTATTTCCATTGTTGAATTTTTGACTAGCGGAAATATTTATCCACAGGCTGTGGAAAAGTGCCTTACATGACTGAGGATGGAGCTGGTTTTAATTTAAGCTGCTTAAAGCATGGAGGCGGTTTTTTGAGATGAATTAGAATCAGTTTATATAATGCAGTTCTGAAATAACGCAATTTAGAGATAGTAGATAATGACAGGAACCTAATATTTCCTAGGTTATTGAAACCATTAATTATTGAGTTTTAATTACTGAATTTAATTTGCGACCTTTAACTCAGAAGCTCTCATAACAGTTCTAACAGCAGGAGTGTAAATACTATGCAAATACGAGGACTTTTATCAATACAGTCTCAAGAAGGCTCATCAGATCCTAGCACCATCATCGCTTTGTTGATCGGCCTAGGGGTTTTTTATTATGCGGGCATGTGGACCTTAGATTATATGTATGAAGTGAAAGAAGAGAGGAAAGAGATTCGGCAAGGTTTAACTCATCGTGAAGATAGCAGTGACACCTCTCGGGCCAGATACATGTCAGATCTTAGATAGGTAAGCGTTTACATAAGACTTAGTTTGGACCAAGCAGCATAGTTGTGAGACTCAATATTTGCTTTGCTTTTTCAACCTCCCAAGAATCAGCATCAGTTTGTGCTTTAAGAAATCTTTTCATACAAGAAACAACTTGTCTTTTAGTTGAGCTAGAGAGTTCAAATCCATTTCTGAAAATTATTCCAAGTGTAATTTCTAAGCAGGTATCTGAAATTCGACTCATTGGATATTCAGATAGATGTAGAAGAGCATCAGGGAGGCATTGCATGGGGCATGTGCTTTGGGCAATGGAAAGTTTTGATGAAGAAAACTTTTCTAAAATAGGGGAGTTAGAATCATAATGCTCTTTCACTGCCAGAGCCCATTTATTGAATTCTAAAGCTGCACTTCTTTTCTCTTCTGCATATTTCAAATCGAAGCTATCTAAATTTAGCACAGAATAGTGAGTGAGTCTTTGATATTTACTTGATGGTATAAGCGCAGTTAGGAAAATTGGATTTATAGAATTAGATTTATTTTCTCGTTTCCAAGATTTACTCTCAGCACCATTATCCAGCTCTTTTTTTAGAGTGTTATAAGTCCATTGATATTGAAAGAGATTGGCAATTGAGCGTGATCCACTTACTTGCCAGGTTTTTGTTGCGGCTTGCCAGTGAACTAGCTCATCTAGTCTAGCTTCTTCACCATTTTTAGTTGATCTGGGAATACTAGCTAATGAGTGTGACATTGCAGAGAGCCAATTGCCACCAAGTAAAAAAGAGGAAGAACAGGAATGATTTACAGAAAAGAAGCGGCCCTGAGCTGCTTCAATAGAATGAGCAATGGCTTTTGATGCCACATCTTCGTGCAGTTCAAGTGCTAACTCATAAGAATTTCTTTTGTAGGAATCTGAGACTTTTCTTGAGTAACTTAATGGATTGAAGCTTCCATGAGAGCTTATTACGTGCGTGAAGAACCCTTCATAAAATTTTTGTTGAATTATAATCTCATTATTCTCCCAGGTTGAACGAGAAATTAAAGTGAATCTTCCATAAAAATAAGGATTTAATCCGGGAGGATCGAAGGTAATATTTATAGCTTTTGAACCTAAACCTAGTTTTGGGGCAAATCTTTTAAAATCATTATCATTGATTGCCATCACGATTCTTAAAGGATCAAAATATCCTGGAATTGCATCCTGGCTGTCCAAGCGAAAACCTAGGATATGCTCCGCGGCCTCTTTTCTAAAGTAGCAACGACTTTCTCCTTTAGGATGAAATGAGACTGTTCGATCATGAAGATTTTTTAGTGCCCAGAGGTCTGAAATTAAAGTTGCAATAGCTACTTTTGTAAAACGTCTAGCAAGCTGAAGGTGTTCCTTCTCGATAGTTAAAGGATCATTGCTCCCAAAAGCTGCATTTTGAAGTCTTGAGAAAATATTTTCACTAGATTCTGTCCATAAATTAAAAGTTGGATCACAAAGGCTTTTACATACCCCTTCTAATATTCGAGCTGATTTTATAAGCTCTGTAAAAAGACGTTCTTTTTGTTGCACTCTTATTTTTTCTCTTTTTTTCTCTCTGTAAACTCCTCTCGATATTCGATCTATATTAAAATCAGATACACCTGGAGGTTCAGCCATCAGTATGCCGATAATGCACTCTCTATAAATATCTTCTTTTAAGGCAGCAGGATTTCCCAATATTTTTTCAACAAAATCTATATTTTGATGAGAGTAAGGACTACTAACAAATTCATGGTACTCTTCTCTGGTTAAACTAAGAGCCCTGACTGCTATACTAATAGGTTCTACTTTACCATTGTTTGCTTGTGCTCTTCTTGAATAAAGTCCAATTTCTGCAGGAGTCAATCTAGTAAGAATATCTGAATTATCTAAGTTTCCTAATTTTGCTATTATTTTTTCATTTTCCCAATCAATCGTTTTTGGCTCAATGGGAATAAGATCATGGGTTCTGCCAAACAGAGGTATTCCAGAACGGGAAAGAGGAATTGATACTTCATTTGGAGTAGTCACTATGCACAGCCTGTAACAACAAAAAACTAGATTGAGAAACAAGAACAACTTTTGGACTGGGGAATCTTATCAATCTTTTCAGAACTAAGAAATGAGGTTATAAAGTGCCTTTCTAAAGCCTTTGCTTTTCGGTAAAGACTTTTGAAAGTTACTATAATATACAAAGCATAGTAAATGTAATGAGTTATAAAATTTTACAATTTCTTTAAGTAATGTCTTTAAATTTTCGACATTTTAGACGGATGCAAAGGATGCTTATCTCCTGGGGCATCTTGTTATTTATTGGTGTAATTGTATGGATTGGTCGGCATTGTAAAAAAGATCCCTTATCCCCAATTTGTAGCCTTAGAGAGATAGATCTCCAGGTGGCTCTTAAAATTCTAGTTGTATTCGCTTTAGTTATTTTTCTTGCCAAGCTCATCGCAAGTTTTATCAAGAAATCTGCCCCCATGACATTGCGAGATTCGCCAGGTCTATTTCATAGAAAAGAAGTGATCCTCGATGGAGTTGTTGAGCATATATTTGAGAATACTGTATTTGAAGTTGCTAAAAGAAAAGCTACTGATACTTTCCGAAATTTTTCTGGGAATGAGGATTCAAAAGGTCGGTATATTCATCTAAGATTTTTGCTTTCATCTAAAAATCTTAGAAGAGGAGAACGGATATTGGTAGAGCATAATCTTGATTATGGTGAAATTCCCTTAAGAGTCGGTAGTAAAGTACGTGTACGGGGTGAATATCTACACCCGGATAGCAATATTGAGAGAAGAAATTTTTATGGCAAAATCCATTTTACTCATGCCCCACGAGGTTTTATAGAAATAATTTAGTTTCTTAAGCTTGCTATGTTTTAACCAAATAAAATATCAAAAAGACTCTTTCTCTTTTTCGGAGTTGATTCAATATTTGGTTTTTCGATAGACTCCTCTCCATAGTATCCTGATCCTGGACAAGTACTTAAAGGTTCCGTTCCTTTCAAAAAGACTTCCTTTGCAATGAGATCAGACTGACATCCGGGAAGTGCAACAGATTGAGTTTTGTAGTCAATATCAAGAAAGATAACACCTGAGGGTGGAATAAATTCTTTTTTTTCGTGCAGCGGCTTAATACACTTCATGTATTCGGCCCAGATTGGAGCGGAAGCAATGCCTCCAGTAAGGCCAGTGCGAGAGTTATCGTCATATCCGATCCA
The DNA here is from genome assembly GCA_034440315.1 of bacterium. Taxonomy (GTDB): domain Bacteria; phylum Bdellovibrionota_C; class UBA2361; order UBA2361; family J135; genus JAWXBT01. Next base: position 15,324 of record JAWXBT010000235.1, on the reverse strand, counting down.
AATTCCAGTTGCTATGTCTGGTGTAAATCCGACAAACCAGGCATCTCGTGCGTCATTGGAAGTTCCTGTTTTACCAGCTGCGGAATCTTTAAATCCAAGAGTTCTTATAGCTTTTCCGGTACCTCTTTCTATTACACCCATCATTAGATCCGTGATTAAATACACAGCATCTTCACTGGCAACTCGGTCCTCCATCCTATAACTGCGCATAAATTCTTTATTGTCATTTCTCACAGTGCTAAAAAGTTCAGGATTGGCGTAAATGCCTCCATTGGCTAATGCTGCATAGGCTGTTGTAAGCTGTAGTAAGGTTGTATCTATTGCACCAAGTGCTACGGAAGGAACTGCTAAAATATTTTTACTTACTCCAAAACTCTCGATTGTTCTGACAACTGTGTCAATTCCTACTTTTTGTCCAATATAAACAGCTGGGATATTGAGTGAATTTTCGAAAGCATATCTTAATGTTACGTCACCATTAAAATCTTTATTGAAATTTTCAGGTTCCCATGTTGGTTGAGTTGGCAGATCGATTGAGAGTGGACGATCTGAAATAAGACTAATTGGAGTCGCTACTTTGTAGGTGTTTAATTCAGGATCTAAGGCAGTTAAATAAAGAAAAGGTTTGATTGTTGATCCTACTTGGCGTTTAGCTTGTACTACATGATCGAATTGATTATTTGTATATTCTGATCCGCCAACCCAGGCTTTTACCTTTCCACTTTTAACATCAATTGATACTAAGCCGACTTCTAAATTCTTTTCCTTATTTTCTCTGCGAAAATTATTCTTGGCCTTTTCAAGACCTTGCAAAACGGCACTTTCGGCACATTCTTGCATATCTAGATTAATGCCGGTGTATATTGAGGCTCCGCTTAAAAGGGCTGCATCTAAGTTCATCGTGTTTGCAAGCTCTCCTTTTAAAGCTGCAATAAAGAAAGGTGCAGGGTGAGTTCTTCTTAATGGCTCAAAAACTGAAATTTTTGCTCTTGCTGCGGATCTTAGCTCTGTATCGCTAATAAAACCTACTTGGTGCATTTTTTTAAGAACAGTTTTCATTCTTGAAGAAGCTCTCTGCGGATGTTTCCTTGGAGAATAGAATGAAGGAGCCTTGATAATTCCAGCTAAAATAGCACATTCCGATAGAGTTAGGTCAGAGATGTCTTTATTGAAAAAACTTCGAGCAGCTTCCCCCACACCATGAATAGCCATCGGCCCGACCTGACCGAAGTAAACTTCATTAAGGTAGAGCTCCATGATTCGTTCTTTTGTAAGTCGCAATTCTAAATTAATAGCGGCGGTTGCTTCAGCAATTTTTCTCCAAATAGTTCGATCGGCAGAAAAGAACATATTTTTTGCTAACTGTTGAGTAACAGTGCTGCCACCTTGTACAACTCTGCCAGCAGAAATATTAGTTAAAAGTGCTCTGAAGATTCCTGTAAAATCGAGACCTATATGTGAATAAAAACGTTCGTCTTCGATTGCAATCACAGCTTTGGGAAGAAAAGTTGGAATATCTGAGAGATTTTTATACCGACTTGTTCGAATATCAGATTCATTAATTGAGGTTATTAATTCAGGTTCAAGAGTTACAGATTCTTTATTTGGATTTGAGAAGTTTTTTATCTCACTAGTCTCGGAATTAAAACGAACGTATTCTCCAATTCTTTTTGAAAAATCATCCGCAAGCCATGTCCTAGTTATGAATTCTAGTTGAGTACCATTTTTGAAATACTCTCCTTCCATTTTGGGAATTGAAATACTAGGTGTGTATTTGCGCCGTTCTATCATGGCTTGTATTTGGCCAAGAGAAATCTTTGTACCTGAGTAAATAGTATAAGAGTCACCATAGACTCCAGGTTGAAGAGCTTGAGATGCTGCGTTTAGGCGAGTTTTTATCTTTTGGTCAATATATAGAAACAGTACAGCAAACCCTGCACAAATTAAGAGAACCAGGTAGCTAGCCAATTTCTTTAATGAAGTCACCTTTTTGGGGGGGGGACGCTTTTTTTTCTTAGATCCTTTAGGCATGCGATTTCTAATGCTATAACACTTATTAATTTATTAGATTTTAACTTCGGTTTAGCTTAATAGTTTTTTTCTAAAATATCGAATTCTGCTCATTAGGAAAAGTATTCATGATATCACTTCTTCACGGTATTGTTGTTGACATAGTTTCGAACAATATAACAATTGATGTAAATGGCGTAGGCTACAGTGTTCTCTGTTCTAGGAACTGTCTTGAAAGCCTAAAGGCGGGAGAGAAAAGTAAGATTGTTATTTATACTGATGTTAGAGAGGATAATATCTCTCTTTTTGGATTTAAGGATAAACTAGAGCGGCAGGTATTTTTGCTTTTAAAAACTGTTAAGGGTGTAGGATCGAAAACAGGTATCGAGATGCTATCTCAGCTTGATAAACTTGATCTGTTAAGAGCCATTGGCTCGGGAGATGCTGCAAGGCTTCAGTCTCTAAAAGGCATTGGAAGAAAAACTGCCGAAAGGATTGTGCTCGAATTGAGAGAGAAGGTTGGAGAGTTTGCATTGGAACAAAGTGCAGGTTTTAATGTTGATATATCAAGAGTTAGTCCAATGAAAGATGCTGAAGAAGCCTTGATGGCTCTTGGCTTCAACCAGGCTACTGCTGTAAATGCCTTGTCTCAATTAGCTGCTAGAGGGATGACTAATGGAGTAGCAACTGGTGAGATTGTAAAAGAAGCTTTAAAGTTTGTTTGAAATATTCATTAAGTAGTCTATGGCATCTGACAAAACAGAAGAAAGGGTTATTCCGCTTGATTCAGGCTCAATCGAAGCTTGGGTAGGGATCTCTGAAATTGCCAAAGCAGATGATCCAGAGTTGTTAGCGGTACCTAATTTAAGACCTGATACTTTTGACTCATATATCGGACAGGAAAGGTTGAAGGAGAATTTAGGGATAGCCTGCAAAGCCGCAAAAAATAGAAATGAGCCTTTAGATCATATCTTGCTTCATGGTCCTCCCGGTCTTGGTAAGACTTCCATGGCTAGAATTTTGGCTAAAGAACTTGGAGTGGGATTTAAAGCAACATCTGGTCCAGTTCTTGAGCGAGCTGGAGACCTAGCGGCAGTCCTTTCTTCGTTAAGTTCAATGGATGTTCTTTTCATTGATGAGATTCATCGATTGCCACGAAGTGTAGAAGAGGTTCTTTATCCTGCGATGGAAGATTATCGTATTGATATTATGATTGGTGCTGGTCCGGCAGCGAGATCAGTACAAGTTCCGTTAAAGCCTTTTACTCTAATAGGTGCAACAACTAGGACTGGACTTTTGACATCTCCTCTTCGAGATAGGTTTGGAATTATCTCAAGATTAGAATTCTACTCTGATGCTGAGTTATTTAAAATTCTAATTCGTTCTGCAGGAATTCTTGGCATTGAGATATCAGAAGATGCCGCAATGGAGATTGCAAAACGGGCTCGTGGGACACCTCGGATTGCAAATCGGATTTTAAAAAGGGTACGTGATTTTGCAGAAACTAGTGGGGCAAAAGGGATCGACTTGAAAAATACTCGGCCGGCTCTTTCAATGTTAGATATTGATCAAAAAGGCTTAGATAAAATGGATCGAGCCATACTGGAATTAATCATTGATAAATTCTCCGGTGGACCTGTAGGCATTGAGGCGATTGCCGCAGCTCTTAGCGAAGATAGTGAAACAATAGAGGAAGTCTATGAACCGTTTCTATTACAACAGGGAATGATTGCCAGAACTCGTCGCGGGAGAGAGGCTACAATTTCGGCATATGAGCATTTAGGGAGATCTATTGATCCTAAGAAGACGGCAAACCTATCTCTATTTTAAGCCATGAATTCTCTTATAGTTGGTGTGCTTTATATTATTTTTATTGCTCCATTAATTTCACTTGACTGGAAAGGCAATGAGAAAAAAGAATTTATTGCAAAAATAAATCTTGAAAAAGACGCATGTTCAAAAGAAAGTCTTAAGGAAGGCTTTGGTGCTAAATATCGATTTAAGATTAGAGTTTGTCAGAATCGCAGTAACTACGGCGAATACTGCGGAAAAATAATAAATGAAATTCGAGATTTGAAATTCGATCCAGTTACTGAGAAATATAAAGTTGCCGCAGACAGATTAGAGGATGAAATAGAACCACGCTCCGTTACTTTTGAATCTAAGGCAGAAGCTCTTAACTATCTTTCAAAAATTGATTCCATAAGCGTTTCCGATCTACAAGGCAGATCACCACGCTTACGCTTTGAGGTAAGCGAGCGATTTTATCTCAGAGCGCGAGTAAGTGCTGAATGTAAGGGTAAAGTTGAAAAAGTGTTTAGTTGGATTCCACATTTATTTACCTTTGGTATAGTTAATCGCAAAGATTTTGATACTGGTTGGTTAAACTTTAAGTTACGTTAATTTCATTCAACTGTGGTAAATAAAGGAGTCCGTGCAATTCTTTGGTGGAGAAAAACTTCTTTTGGAGTGAGGTTTTTTTATTTTGTTCTTCTATCAGCTCTTGTTGCTTCAATTTTTTATATTCAGTTACCTAATGTTGATGGATTTCAATTCAATAGCAATCTTTTTTTCTTTCTAATTATCAATTTTAGTATTGTTTGTCTTGCAGTATTAGCCTTTGTTTTAGGCCGAAATGTGACAAAGCTAATATTTGATCGAAGAGAGGGTATCTTTGGATCCAAGTTAAGGACCAGGTTGGTTCTGGCCTTTGTTGGCCTTACCTTAGTTCCAACTACAATTCTATTTTTCCTCGCAAGTGGTCTAATTAGTAGTGCAATGGAAGGTTGGTTTGGTCGTCAAGTTGAAGAGATTGTAAATAGTTCAATTGATGTAGCTCGAGATCATTATAATTCGATGGAAGCATTATCTTTAAGATTTGGTTTGGTTTTAAAAGATGAAATAGAAAAACAATCTTTAATTGTAGATCGAAAAAACGACTTTGCTAAATTAATTGAGGAGAAAAGAAAAGTCTATGGGTTTTTTAGTCTGAAAGTTTTTAGAGAAACTCAAGAATTAATCGCAGAATCATCTAGTGCAACTTCAGAAATAGAGGAATTTAGAGAGCCGCCTGCTCAAACTGAATCAATTAATGCAGCTTTAGCTGGACAGCAGGTTGTTTCACTAGAAGAAGAAGGTGTTCGCCAGTTTGTTAGAGTTTATCTTCCCCTACGCATAATAAGTAATAACTATGCACTTTTAGCCACTCAAAGAGTCAATCCGGAATTATCTGAAGCCCTAGGTGGTATAATCGGATCCTACGATGAGTACAAAAAATTAAGCTTTTATAAGACTCCACTTAAATCGAGCTATGTTTTAGCCTTAGCCTTAATAACTGGTTTAATTTTATTTTCAGCAATTTGGTTTGGTTTTTATACTGCTCGTGAAATTTCAGTCCCGATACAAAAGTTAGCTGAAGGAACTAAGCAAGTTTCACAAGGCAACTATGATTTTCATATTAAACAGATTGGAGATGATGAAATTGGGTTTTTGGTAAGTTCCTTTAATACGATGACAAAAGATCTTAAAGGTGCGCGAGGAGAGATTGAGGAGCGAAGAATTTATCTTGAGACAATCATGTCAAGTTTAGCTGTTGGTGTTGCCGCAGTAGATACGGTTAATAAACTTACTTTGCTTAATGAGTTTGCAAAAAAATTATTTGGCTTAGATTTAAGTGTCGATTTTCTGGATCGCGATATTTTAAGTGTTTTTGGCCAAGAAATTACCAATGAGTTAAGAGTTATTTTTGAGTCAAGTGGAGATGACCAGGGAAATCGAATTCGTCTTCGAAGACCGCTTAAATTAATCGTTAATGGTAGGGAAGTTCAAGTTATCCTGAGTGCTGAAAAAATTAAGAATCGAAACGGAGATGAAATTGGCAGAGTATTGATTTTCGAAGATGTAACAGAGCTTTCTTTAGCTCAGCAAATGGCGGCTTGGAGAGAGGTTGCAAGAAGGATTGCACATGAAATTAAAAATCCCTTAACGCCAATTAAACTTTCAGCGCAACGACTTCAGAAAATGTTTCAAGGAGAGAAAGATCGTCAGGATGTGATAGAGAGTACCGAAACAATCGTAGAAAATGTTGAATCTATAAAACGCCTGGCCAATGAATTCTCAAATTTTGCTCGAATGCCAACAGCTGAATTTACTCCCTCAGATCTTAATTCTATTGTGTCTGATACCTTATCCCATTTTGTCGATGCCCATAGTAACGTGATATTTCAATTTATTTCAGACAACAACATTCCACTTGTAAGTCTAGATCAAGAACAAATCAGAAGAATGTTGATAAATTTACTTGATAACGCAGTCTCTGCGTTTAGTCAGGAAGGTTCTAATTTCTCGGCGAAAATTGTTGTTAAAACATCCCATGATCCAAAATCTGAGAGGGCAGTTATAGAAATTTCTGATAATGGACCAGGAATAAAAGCAATAAATAAAACTAGAATATTTGAGCCCTACTTTACAACAAAGAAAGATGGCTCTGGATTAGGTTTGGCAATTGTTAATTCAGTAGTTTCAGATCATGTTGGAACTATTCGTCTTTATGATAATGTGCCTACTGGGGCTCGTTTTGTCATCGAGTTGCCACTAGTGCCATTAAAATCACAAGTAGAAATGGGGGAGATGTGAAGATTAAGTTAGAGGAATATATTGAAAATTTATCTTTGAAAGTTCGCAATCCAGATAAATTAAAATGTACTCTTTTGAGTCTTGCAAGTTGTGTCAAGGCAATCAGTTCATTTATCACTGAAATGCCATTCAAGAATTTGTCTAGTTTTAAAGAAGAGAAAAATGTGCAGGGCGAGACTGCTCATTGGCTTGATGTGGTTTCAAATCAAGTTTTTAAGGATGAATTTACAACAAAAGGTTTTTGTGGAGTGATAGTTTCAGAAGAGGAGGAATCTGCTCTGATTTCTCAAAATCTAAATGGAAGAGCTGAATATCTACTTTCATGTGATCCCTTAGATGGATCGAGCAATCTAGGAGTTAATATCCCTGTTGGATCAATATTTGGCCTTTGGGAAAGATCAGATATAAATGCACCTTTAAAAGCCGAAGAAATTTTGAGACCAGGAAGAGAAATTGTAGCTGGGGGATATGCAGTATATGGACCAAATACTTTGTTGGTTATCTCTTTGGGTGATGGAGTTCAGGAGTTTACTTTAGATCAAAACAACGCTCAGTTTTATCTGACAGATAGTAATATAAAAATTCCATTTACTGGAAAAACTTATAGTACTAATGAAGGAAATTGGGAAACTTGGAATGATCAAACTAAAGCCTTTATAGAGCTTTGTAAGAGGAAAGATCTAAAACTAGAAACTCCTTATTCGGCACGTTATGTAGGGTCCCTTGTGGCAGATTTTCATCGCAATCTTAAAAAGGGAGGGATTTATATCTATGCAGCAGATAGCAAGAATCCCCGTGGGAAACTAAGAATGCTTTATGAATGTTTGCCGATGTCTTACATTATTGAGCAAGCTGGGGGCCGTTCAATAGATGGTACTAAAAATATTTTGGATTTGATTCCAACTCAGATCCACGAGCGTTGTCCGATCATTATTGGCAGTAAGAATTTAGTAGATCTTTTCCAAGTTCAGTAAATATTTTCCAATATTTTCTTTGCTGCAACTAAGTCTTTAACAACATAGTTAGCTTGGGATAAAAGTGCCGGCCTTAGGGTAGTAGAAACTGCAATACATTTAATATTAGCAGCAGTGGCTGATTCTATTCCCAGGGGAGCATTCTCTATAACCACGCAATTCGTTGTATTAATATTAAGCCGTTTTGCTGCTAACAAGTAAGGTTCTGGAGAGGGTTTTCTAGCATCGGTATCTTGGGCAGTTATAATAAGGTCAAATCTAGATGTTATGGCTAGGTATTCAGGACCCTGCAACCTTTTTTTTGAGCCGCCTGAAACAATTGCTGTTTTTATTTCATTACTACGGGCCCAGCTTAATAGATCAAGCACACCTTCGTAAATTCTGAAGGAATTATTTTCTTTATATATCCTATCTTTAGATTCAAGAATTTTAGAAAAATCTGATTTAGGAAGATTGTATTTTTTTGCTAAAATATCTAATTGCTCCTCAGAACTTCGACCTTCAGCTAAAAAATACTCTTCTCGATCTAGATTAACTCCAAATGGTAGAAGGGTTTTGTGCCATGCAGAATATGTATCATCGCCAGTAACTCCAATTACGCCATCAAAATCAAATAAGATCGCTTCAAGTTTCATATCTGAGCAGCTAAAATATATGGATAGGTTGAGAGTTGGTTAATAAAAACAGCTCCATTTTTGATATTTAAAATCTCTTTGAGTCCTGAGAAATTATCTATAATTAGATCTGCTTTGTTTAAGTCTTTTGGCTTTAAGGTTGAACAAATAGCAATACAAAACATTTTAGCAGCATTTGCTGATTCAATTCCTAGAGGAGCATTTTCAATTACTAAACATTGAGTTGGGGAAACTCCGATTTTATTAGCTCCCATCAAATATGGTTCCGGATCTGGCTTGCCAGTTTTACAGTCATCTGCTGAAACTATGTAAGTTAATTTATCTAAGATTGGGGCAGTTAGATCGTTTAAGATTCTTTTTCGTGCACCACCAGTTACTAAGACAATTGGAATTTTATTCTCCAGCAATGTTTGGATTAGATCTTCAACGCCAATTGAGAATTTAAAGTTATTATTGGAGATATAAAAATCATCTTTAGCTTTTGCTACTTCGGCTGCATGAACTGGATCTTTCCCTCGCAAAATTAGAGTCTTTGCTGCAATATCTACAACACGATGTCCCTCAAGTCTAAAATATTCATCTTTTGTAAATGTTGCTCCAAATAACCCAAGTGCATATAGCCAGGCTCTGTAATTATCCTCCATGGTGTCACCAATAACACCATCAAAATCAAACAGGACGGCCTTAAAAGGACTATTTGGATTTTTAACCGATGACACGGGCTACTTCTTTAATTGTAGCTTTCATCCAAGGACCAAGATCTTTGTAATGAGCAGTAGTTACAATTCTATCATCGATTACAGCTGGTTCATCAACATAAGTAGCACCTGCGTTTTCGATATCATCTTTGATGCTATAGTAACCAGAAATTCTTTTGCCCTTTACAAGTTTGGCTGAGATTAACATTTGAGCGGCATGGCAAATTGAAGATATTACTCTTCCAGAAGCATGAAAATCAGCAATAAATTTTATTATCTCTTTGTCTTGTCTAAGATATTCCATGCATTTTGCACCACCAGGAATGACAAGCACGTCGTAATCACTGACTCTAAGCTCTGGGATATCTTTTGTAGGGATAATTTTTACTCCGATTTGACCTTGAGTTGGCTCTTTACCTCGGACGGCAATATCAACAGCGAATCCTTCTTCTAAAAGTCTATAATATGGGTAGATGAATTCATGATCTTGAACCAGCTTTCCAGTAATAATTACAGCTTTTCGAGTTGCTTTCATAGGTCTCTCCTTAACTTGTGGTACAATTATAACTTTCTCAGATCTTGGCGCAAGGCGTTAGTTCCCCTTAAATGTTAAAAGAACCGTTCCAGTCTGAATTTTGATGTCTTCAAATGTAGTTAGAAAAGCACCTTCTACAACTTCGCCAATACCAGCTATCTCAGTGCCATCTAATCCTATAAAGCCACCCTTGCAAGCGCAAAATAAGTTTCCTTTTGATAGTATGAGAACTTCTTTTGCAAGACGCTCTTCGGGGATGTTAATTAAAGAAATCTCACAAGTGTTATTAAAATGAGAAAAGACCTCATTTTGATTTATTTCATCAAAGAAGAAGTGATTGTATCTTTCCAGATTTCCAGATTTCATTTCAGACATTCCCTCATAGCCTTTTCCGGATCTGCCGTATTGATCATCAAGACGCACAAGATCTAATTTATCAGGAGGTGTTTCTATCTCAATAATATCGCAGCCATTTTGAGAAAGAGCCTGAGTTGAATGAAAGACTCCGGCTTCGATAACTATGCCATCAACTCCGTTCAGATAGTTTCTATTAAAAAAAGTATTACAAAGAGCTTGGCCTGAGAGCACAATTAGAGAAGTTTTCTTTTTAGGATGACAATGCATTGAAGTGGCTTGACCTTTTTCAAGACGGAGACACCAGACGGCAACATGTTCATTTTGAAAAACTAGGAATTCATGTCCCCAAGGTTTAACCACTACGCGGTTCTTGTAATCGGGGGGTTGGATAAAAGATCTGGGAGACCCAAGTTTTTGGATCTTTTTTAAGGTTTTCGTATCTCTATCTGATAACCTAATCAGTTTCATGCCATTACCACTTAACTCCTATCCGCACAGTGATTATCTAGATAATCTTTGAAGGCTATTTTTACACCATCCTCAAAGCCGACTTTTGGCTTCCATCCCAAAGCTGTAATTTTTGAAACATCTTGTAACTTTACTAAAACTCCTTCGGGCATGCTGGAATCGTAAGTAATCTTACCTTGGTATCCAACTACTTTCGCAATTGTTTCAGCTGCCTCATGAACAGGCATATCTTTGCCAACTCCAACATTTATAGGAGAGGGATCTGAATAATTATTCATTAAGAAAATTGAGGCATCGGCTAAATCATCCGAGAATAAAAAGTCTCGCATTGGCCTACCGGATCCCCAAACTAAGACTTCAGATTCCTTGCTCACTTTAGCTTCGTGAAATCGAGCGATTAAAGCTGGTACAATAAGACTATTAAGAGGCGTATAGTTTTGACTTACACCATAAATATTTGTTGGGATTATAGATATAAAATCGGTACCATATTGGCGATTATATGACTCGCAAAGTTTCATACCTGCGATTTTTGCTAAGGCAAATGGTTCATTTGTAGGCTCTAAAGATCCAGTTAAAATATGCTCTTCTTTCATTGGTTGTGGACAATGCTTGGGATAAGCAGAGGAGCAACTGAAATAGGCTAGTTTTCTAACTTCATAAAGAAATGCATGGTGAATTACATTGCTTTCAATAATCAAATTTTCATATAAGAATTCTGCTCTATAGGTATTGTTAGCGTAAACACCACCAGTTCTTCCGGCAGCTAAGAATACATAAGTTGGCTTTTCTTTTTTAAAAAAATCTGAGACTTGTGATTGATTCATTAAATCAAGTTCTGAGTGGCTTTGAGTAATAATATTTTTATAACCCTGAGAAGTTAGTTGACGAATTAGTGCCGAGCCAACTAAACCTTTGTGACCTGCTATGTAAATCCTTTCTTCCTTTTTCACGACCTTTCTTCTTTTTATTGAAATTTTTGTAGTATTGCTTTCATAAATGCAGGATTATCATTGTAGTGAGGAGATGTTATCATATTTCCATCAACCACGACCGGTACTTTATGCAAGTACTCCGCTCCCGAATTGATTACATCAGCTTCAAGACTCCAGTAAGCTGTTATTTTTCTACCTTTGGTAATTCCGGCCGATATTAGCACCCAAATACCATGACATATTGAGGCAACGACTTTCTTCTGCTGATCCATCTCTTGGACAAATTTTAGAACTTCAGGCTGCATTCGAAGTTTGTCAGGAGCGTCTAGGCCTCCAGTGATATAGACCAAATCATAATCTAATACACTAAGAGAAGTTGTGGTTTTATTGGCTTTGGCCGGAACGCCAAATTTACCGAGTACAGTGTTACCATCAGGAGTGGCTACATCGACCTTGAACTCTTCTTCAAGTAATCTGTAATAAGGATAAATATATTCTTCGTCTCGGAATCCTGTTGCGGTTATAATTACAGCTCTTTTCATTCGACTACTATAACTTCTAACAATGCAGAGGCAAAGTAAGAAAATCTATTGTCTAACTTCTGTTAACTCTCTAAAAGCCTGGATCGGTTGAAATACTCGGGCAATTGCAGAGCTACTATAATCGATTTCATTGTCAGCAAAGATAACTTGGCTTCCTGAGAATTCAAATTTTGCTGGAACATGAATAAATTCATGTAAAGATCTTTTGACTTCATCTTGACGGTTGGGAGGAACAAAAAGCATCATAAAACCACCTCCTCCTGCGCCTGTAATCTTACCGCCAATTGCTCCTGCTTCCATGGCTCGATCATGAATTCGATCTACTTCTGAGTTTGAAACCATAGTGCTAAAGCCCCGTTTTACGGCCCAGGCTTCATATAAAAGTTCTCCTATCTCTCGAATATCATGCTTACTATTAAGGACTTGAATTGCTTCTTCCACTAGATCTTTCATGACTCTTAACTGTCGTTTTTTAGTGCTCATATCTTCAACAAACTGTTGATTAACATCTGAAGAAGTACGCTTAATGCCTGTATAAAAAAGCATGATATGACTTTCTAGTTCTCTAACTCTTTCCGGAGGAATTGTGATCGGTATTACAGAAATCTCGCCATTCGGGAAAAAATCAATACGATTAAATCCACCATAAGCAGCAGAAACTTGATCTTGTGATCCAACTGTTTCTTTTAAAACATTTTGCTCAATATGAATACTTTCAAGAGAGAGATCATGTTTGTTGATCATCTTTCCCTTAAGCCCATAGAGGGCTCTTAAAAGTCCCACTGTAAAAGAAGAACTAGATCCCATTCCGCTTCTGGCTGGCAAATCGCCAACATGGTTAATTTCTAAGCCTCTTGTTATATCTACATGTTCAATGGCGGCTCTTACCGCTGGATGTTGAATATCAGCTAATTCACAACAGTGCTCCACTTTCGACCAGACTATTCTATATTTATGTTCAAAAAAGGGAGGTAAGTATCTCGCTGAAATATAGCAATATTTATCAATCGAAGCTGCTAAAACAGATCCACCATGTTTTCTATACCAAGCAGGAAAATCCGTGCCTCCACCAAAGAGAGAAATTCGATAAGGAGTGCGAGAAATAATCATAAAATCTCCATTTTCTTAAAACCTACTGTTTACTTTTTACAAAAAGCTTTCTTTCAACTAAATCACATATTATATGTTCAATGCTAAGGTGGCATTCTTGTATATATTGGGTATTATTATCTGGAACAGAAATTGTTACAGTAGCCATCGATTTAATTTTTCCAGAGGCCCCACATAGTCCAATACTATTAATGTTATTTTTATTAGCTTCCTCGATTGCGGCAATAACATTAGCCGAATTACCGCTTGTAGATATTCCTAATAAAATATCTCCTGGTTTTCCAAGTGCCTGTACCTGACGCGCAAAGATTCCTTCAAAATTAATGTCATTAGCAAAAGCTGTTAAAAATGAAGTGTCAGTTGTAAGAGCAATTGCAGGAAGACCAGGACGTTCAAATTCTTTTGTTAGTCTACTCACAAATTCAGCAGCCATATGTTGACAGTCCGCTGCACTACCGCCATTGCCGCAAAGTAGCAGTTTGCCTCCATTTTGGAATGAGTTAGCTATCAAAGCAGAAGCTTTTAAAATGTCATCTATGCATTCTTCTGCGACGGCGGAATGAACAGACGCGCTGGTTTTTAAATGCTCTAGTGCTCTTTGTTTTTCCATTGCCAAATACTTGTTAAATATTAACTTCTTTCATCATAGAGTTTGCTGGTTCAATTGATTCTGGAATTCCAATATCGATAAATTTCGTTGTTTTTCCACAATGGGCATAAAAATCTTTGCCAACTAAGGAGGTAAAGACATCTTTTTCTAAAGATACGTTTCTGCCCTTAGGTAATTCTTCAATGATTGTTTTTGATAAAAGATATATTCCGGCATTGATCCAGCCCTTACCTTGCGTGACACCTTTCTCTTCAAATTTTACTATTTGCGTATTGCCACTAAAATCTACACGTCCATATCTTCGCGTATCTTCAACTTCGACAAGCAGCATGCTGGCCTGGGCTTCTTTGTTACAATGTGCAATGTAGAAATCTTGTAAGTCTGCATCGCAAAATGAATCTCCATTTAAGACAATGAATGGATCAGAATCTACTAATGGCAGTGCAAATCTAAGGGCACCACCAGTACCTAGGAGTAATTGCTCTTCAGAATATTTCAGATCAATATCGCCGAATTTGTCTCCAAAATAATCATAGACTTGTTCGGCCATATATCCGGTTGCTAAAACTGCCTTTGTAATTCCTTGAGAGTTAAGTCGAGATAATATGTGCTCAAGAAATGGCTTTTCGGCAACTTCAGCCATGACTTTTTGTCGATCTTTAATTAAGGGGCGAAGTCTTGTTCCTAAACCACCCGCAAGTATAACAGCAGTTAAATTAGAGATGTCATTTTGGGAGACGCCGTTGTGCATTAGATTATCTCCTTAAATTTCACTAAATATTTTTCATAGGATTACGTTTTAAAAACTGAAATCCTTTAAGTAGTTCAGCAATGCCTTGATCGATACTGCGCTTAGCCACAAAGCCCGCCTCTCGCAATCGCTGATTTGAAACTATATAATTTCTCTTGTCTGGATCTGATCCGACCTCGGCAAAGTGAATATAGAAGTTAGGAACTTGTTCCTTAATTTTGAGAGATAACTCTTCTTTAGACATGTTGGCATCATCATTACCTAAGTTATAAGGTCTGCCAGCCATTGTTTTTCTATTTTTCATGCAATGAATCATGCAATCAGCAACGTCCCTTACATGAACAAAATTTCTCTTAAATTCTTTTTCGAAAACTGTTAAATAGCCTTCGCTAAATGCTTGATATGTGAAATTGTTGACTAGTAGATCTAGTCTCATTCTTGGGGATGTTCCAAAAACAGTTGCTAGTCTTAATGAAATTGAATTTTCAGAATTAAGAACAATTTTCTCTGCTTCTACTTTCGAGGATCCGTATAAAGAGATTGGCTCAAGAGGTGTTTCCTCAGTACAGAAGGAGTCACCACTTTGAGTACCGTAACCACTATTCGTCATAGGATAAACTAGAAATTGTTCTTTACTTCTAAATTTATTGATTATGGAGAGTGCTTCATGATTAACTGAGCGAGCCATTAACGGATCTCGATCACATGCCGGAGCACCAACAATTGCAGCTAAGGCAATGATGGTATCTGCTTTTGATACCATTTTTTTAACAGTGCTTTCATTTCTGCAGTCAGCAAAAGTAAATTCATAGTTTGGATCTGCGCAAAATTGATAATGCGGTTGTTGGCAATAAAGTAAGTTATCTAAAATTGTTACTTTGTGTCCGGCTCGTAAGAGGTGATCTGTAAGAATTGATCCGATATATCCGCAACCACCAGTGATGAGAACTCTTTCTGACATAATAAAACCTGATCGAGAAAAATCTAAAAAAAAGAAATGTCGCTACTTACAAAATGACACTAGTTAATTTGATGATCAGATTAGAAGAGAAGCATCTGATATT
>JAWXBT010000234.1:0-13026 GCA_034440315.1 bacterium | reverse complement strand
TTGAAAAGAAGTTAGATCTTGTTTGGAGAAGAAGCGAAACAATAGCAAGTAATGTAGCGAATGCAGAAACACCTAAATACAAAGCAATTGATTTAGATTTCGGTCAAGAATTAAAAAATGCCATGGATACTCAAACTGGAGATCTTAAAAAGACTAATTCAAGACATATGGACATAAGCTCAACTGGTGGGGCACATATTATCGAAGACAGAACTGGCACAGTTAAAGCAGATGGTAATAGCGTTGATATTGATATTCAGATGGGACGATTGCAGAGAAATTCTAGTGAATTTACTGAAGCATCGTTGCTCATTAGAAAAAAATTACGAAATGCCGCAACCTTAATTAGATATGCTGGGAGTTAATAGCTTATGTTTGATGCTCAAGAAGTTATTGCTGCTGGATTAAGTGCTACTCGTTTACGAGTGAATACGATAGCTTCTAATTTAGCAAATGCCGAGACTACGCGCACTCCTGAAGGCGGTCCTTATAAGAAGAAAGATGTAGTAATGATGGCAAAAGCTGCTCCGTCATCTTTTGACTCAGCTTTAGATCAAATGTCATTAGCCAAGCCGTCTATTTTGGCAGTTGTAGAAGATCAATCAGAGCCAAAAAAAGTTTATCAACCTGGACATCCGGATGCTGATCAAGGTGGATTTGTAGCTTATCCAAATATCAATGTTGTTGAATCGATGACGGACTTGATGACTGCAACTAGATTGTATCAAGCTAACGTATCAGCTTCAAAAGCGATCTCTGATATGACTCGTGAAGCACGGAAAATTTCAGCCACGTTTTAATTAGGTTAATATTATGAACATAACTGGTTTAAAGGCTTATCAAGATATTCAATCCATAGTGAATCCGAAAGGGAGCACTGGTATTGAGGCCCCTAAAGGTATTGAAAAGCAAGATGGCTTTGGTGGTTTTTTAAAAGAAGCAATGGGTGAGGTTAGTCAGCTTCAAGTAAAAGCCGATCAACAGATTGAGGGCCTTGTTGCTAATAAGCCAGGTGTAACAGCTCACGAAGCCATGATCTCTATGGAAAAGGCAGATGTAGCTTTCCAACTTATGAATGCTGTTAGAAGTAAGATTATTAGAGCCTATGAAGAAGTTTTAAGAACACAAGTTTGATTTTAGTTTATTAATTTTTTGTATACGGTTTTTTAGGAGGTTATTGTGGCGTCGGCTTTTGATCCAGGTGCAATTTTAGGGCAATTTACTGCAAATTATTTGAAGCTTCCTCTTTCGCAGAAGCTTCTATTTCCGATCATAATTGTTGGTACAATTTGGGGAATTGTATTTGTTTCGAACTGGGCTGCAAAGCCAGATTATGTTGTACTTTTTTCAGATCTTGAAGCAGCAGATGCTTCAGCAGTGGTAGAAAGATTGAAGGCACAAAAAATCAAGTATGAAATTCGTGGAGATGGTGGAACCGTTGCCATTACTCCTGCTGAGATGGTGCATGAATTAAGAATTACAATGGCATCAGAGGGTATTCCTAAAGGTGGAAAGGTTGGATATGAACTTTTTGATACCAGTAGCTTTGGTACTACTGGCTTTGTTGAGCGTTTAAAATTTGTTCGTGCTACTCAAGGAGAGCTGGAGAGAACGATCTCATCTATTGATTCAGTAGCTTCTGCTCGCGTTCATATTACCCAACCTGAGAAGACTGTTTTTGCTAAAAAGAGTTCCGAACCAACGGCATCTGTGCTTTTGAAGCTAAGAGCCGGTGGAGAGTTAGATGCCAAACAAATTAAGGGCATTGCACATTTAGTTGCCGGAAGTGTTGAGAGTTTAAAAGTTGAGAATGTAAATATCGTTGATGTTTTTGGTAATCTTCTTTCTGATAAAATTCAATCCAAAGATGATGAAATTGGTGGTGATTCTGATCGAATTCAGTATCAGCATCAGATTGAGCGAGGATATGTAGATAGAATCGAGCAGATGTTAAGCAAGATTTTAGGCGCAGGTAAAGTTATCGCCAGAGTTACCACAGAACTTGATTTTTCTCAGAATGAACGAGAAGAGGAGAGTTATGATCCAGGTGGCCAAGTGGCAAGATCTGAAAGGAGTATTGAAGAGGGTATTGGATCCAACTCTAAAGGAGGAATTCCTGGGGTAGTTTCGAATCTGACTGATGCACAAGCCCAACAAAATCCGGAATCTGAAAGTCAGAATTTAAGAAGAAAAGAATCTGTAAAAAACTTTGAAGTTTCTAGAGCAGTTTCTAAAACAAGTTCTCCAAGAGGAAATCTTACAAAGTTATCCGTGGCTGTTTTAGTTGATGGCACTTACGATATTATTCCAGCGGCTAAAGAAGGAGAAGAGGCAACTAAGATTTATAAAACATTACCTCCAGAAACAATTCAGAAAATTGAAGATGTTGTCAGAAGTGCAGTGGGCTTTGATCCCGGAAGAGGAGATACGCTTACCGTTGAGAATATCCCATTTTATGTTGAACAAGATGCCTTTGCTCATGAATTAGATAGCAAGGCTACTCAAGATTTCATTTTCAATGTCGTATCAAAGGTTGTTCCAGGACTATTTATTATTTTATTCTTTTTAATTGTTGTTCGTCCTTTAGTAAGATTTATGGTTACTCCTACCGAAGCCGAGATTGATCTGAGCAGACTATTGCCTACAGGAATCGAGGAATTAGAGCAGGAACTAAAGCAAGAGCGTAAAGCTGTTGTACCAGTTGATACACCAGCATCTGTTGATATTGCACAACTCGAAGCATTGATGGCTGAGAACTCGAAAGTTGTGAAGGAGAATCCAGGTCAAGCAGCACTTCTTATAAAGTATTGGCTAAATGATGGTAGAGCAGCTTAGTAAAAAGAGAGCTATAAGTTATGTCCGATCAAGATACTCAATCCCCACAGTCCTCAAGAGTGATTGCTGAGAAATCAAAGCAATCTTCTTATTCAGCTACTGGATTTTCCCAAGTTAGTTGGGAAGTGATGGGGGAATTCCAAGAAGCGTATTCATTCGAGCCAATTAATATTGAAGTCATGTCATCTTCTAAATTTTCAGTGGATCCGATGTTTGAAGATTATGGATCAGGTTCAAATTTAAGTGGAGCAAAGCGTTGGCAAGCCTCGGATAAATTATCTACCGAGACTGAAGCTGTAAACTCCGCTCCATTATTTACTCAAGAGAAAGTTCAGCAATTGATAACAGAAGCTCAAACAAACGCCAGAGCCGCAGCCTTGGAAGAAGCCAGGCTATTGAGAGAGCAAGAAATAGCTAAATTTTCAGAGAGTACATGTGCCCTTCTCAAGGATTTAGAGATTAAAACAATTGAAAAAATTACGACTTTAGAAAAACAAGCCTTGGAATTATCATTGGCAATATCTAAAAAAATTATTGATCAGGCCGTTGAAATAAATCCAGAATACTTAGTAGATCTTATTAAGAGAGCTTTAGGATTAGCCGGAAGTGCTACAATTAAAAAAGTTCGCATTAGTAAACAAGATATGGAATTTATAGAGGTAATGGGAATAAGTAAAAAACTGAAAGAGTACGATGGTAGTTGGATTTTTGAAGCTGATGAAACAATCAATTCGGGTTGTCTTGTTGAAACTTCAGCTGGCGAAGTTGATTTTCAACTGGATAAAGCTTGGGAAAGAATCTCTGACTCAATCGTAAAGGTATTAAAATGACAGCTCTCTTAGATCGAGCGCTGGCCCAACTTCAAACAGCCAGTCGATATGAATTGCGTGGTTCAGTTATTGACGTAACTGGGTTGATTATAGAAGGCAATGGCCCATCTGTTCCAGTTGGAACAAATGTAACAGTTCAAAGTGGACTTCAGGAAATTACTGCACAAGTAGTTGGCTTTAAAAGCAATCGTGTTTTGATGATGCCATATGATGAGCTTCAAGGAGTAGGACCCGGAGCAAAAATAAAAGTTACAGGAGCATCCTCACGTGTTCTTGCTTCAGATGAATTTTTAGGAAGAGTAATTGATGCATTTGGTCGCCCAATGGATGGTGGGCCTGAGATTGTCAAAGGTAAGATGGTTAACATATACAAATCTCCTCCAAATCCTGTTACCAGAAAGAGAATAACAGAACCACTTGATTTAGGTGTTAGAGCCTTAAATGGTATTTTAACTATTGGATCCGGACAACGAATCGGCATTATGGCTGGATCGGGAGTGGGAAAATCTACTCTTCTTGGTATGATTTCTAGGCACTCTAAAAGTGATATTAACGTAATAGCATTAGTTGGTGAACGTGGTAGGGAAGTAAGAGAATTTATTGAGCGCGATTTAGGACCAGAAGGTTTGGCACGCTCAGTTGTTGTCGTAGCAACCGGTGATCAATCCGCTCTTAAAAGAATTAGAGCTGCCTATTATGCGACTGCAATTGCAGAGTACTTTCGTGATCAGGGTAAAAAAGTTGTTTTAATGTTGGACTCTGTAACAAGATTGGCCATGGCTCAACGTGAAATCGGTTTAGCAGTTGGAGAGCCTCCAAGTACCAAG
The DNA here is from genome assembly GCA_034440315.1 of bacterium. Lineage (GTDB taxonomy): Bacteria > Bdellovibrionota_C > UBA2361 > UBA2361 > J135 > JAWXBT01. The sequence continues at coordinate 8,534 of JAWXBT010000234.1, read as the reverse complement.
GGATATACTCCTTCAGTTTTTTCAATGCTTCCAAAATTACTTGAACGGACTGGAACTTCAGCTGGAGAGGGCTCGATTACAGGACTCTATACAGTGTTAGTAGAAGGCGATGACATGAATGAACCGATTGCAGATGCAGCTAGAGGTATCTTAGATGGTCATATTGTTCTAAGTCGTAGACTTGCTGGCAAAGGGCATTTCCCAGCAATTGAAGTTTTAGAAAGTGCTTCAAGAGTTATGCCGGATATCGTGCCACCTCAAGTTGTGGATATGGCCAATCAAGCCCGAGATATCATTGCCACATATAAAGAAACAGAAGATTTGATTACAATTGGTGCTTATAAGCCTGGTCAAAATGTGCGTGTAGATCGAGCAGTAAGACTTATTGATCCCATAACAAATTTTCTGCGACAAAAGGTTAATGAGAAATCAACAGTTGAGAATTCTTGGCTCGATCTTGCCAAAATTTTGGCAGATCCCCCTGCAGTAACTATTCAAGCTAAGAAGTAGTAAAGGAATAAGAGTATGGCAAAGACATTTAAATTTAGATTAGAGAGAGTTTTAGAATACCGCGAAGTTATTAGAAACGATAAGAAAAAAGAACTTTTAATCAAAAATCAAGCACTTAATGAAGCTCAAGATAATCTCAATGCCCTAAAAAAAGCATTAATTAGTGACAAATCCGTTGGGCAGGATGTTCAGGTACAAAAATTGCAAATTGTAGCTAACTACGAATCTCGTTTGATGAAAGAAATAGATTTAGCCAAAATTGAGATTGAAAAGTTAACTTACGAAGCTGAGAAAGCTAAAGAAGAGTACATTGAATCAGTCAAGGAGCACGAGGCTTTAAAAGTGCTAAGAGTCAGAAAGCAGCAAGAATATCAGGCTGAAGTATCGAGAGCTGAAGATAAATTTTTAGATGAGTTGAGTGTGCAAAGAAGAAAAAGAGATCATTAGGAGCAAGTATGAATGAAAATAAGCAAAAAGGATTATCAAGAGATCAAGCAGCAGAGCTTTACAAAGATCTTCAAAAAACATTAGGTCAGATGAAAAATGATTTACCTCCAACTAAAGGTCCAGAAAGACACAAAGCTCAATTTAGTAGTGCCAGCTCGCGCATAGCTAAAGAGATGCAAAAAATGAATATGCCAAATCCTTTTAAATTTAATATTGATGGTCAAAGAGCTGCATTTGTTTTTTTAGTTTTGATAGTAATAGCTAAAATTTCCATTTCTGCTGTTGAATACACAGGATTTGGGAAAATTGAAGAAGCCAAAGCCTCTGTGCTTCAAGAAAGAGTTTCATTAGCAAAACTCTCAGCAACAATACCCTTTAGTAAAGAAGAAGTTGAGATCTTAACACAGCTCGATAAGCGCAGAGCAGAGCTTGAAGAGAGAAGCGAGAGAATAGCAGATAGGGAGCAAGATTTTGGAAAACGAGAAATGGAATTAGCTGCAAGATTTGCTGAGCTTAAATCAATGACAGATAGCCTTAAAGTAAAGCGTGAACAAAACGAAAGAAAACGCGACGGACAGCTTGAGCAGCTCTCGAAAGTTTATGGATCCATGGCTCCAGAAGAATCAGCCAAACTTATGGATCAGCTAGACATTACAATTGCATTATCTTTACTTCAAAGAATGCCTGATAAAAGAATTGCTCAAATTTTATCCTTAATGACTCCTGAAAGAGCCTTGGCTTTGACCAAAATGTTGAGTCAGTAGGAGTTAACTGTCGCACTGCTAACTCTCAAGAAAATCCAGATCCTTGGCAAATGATTCTTTGATATTCATTGTGGCAATTGTTGCAATAGATATGCAAATTAGCCCAACAATCAAAGCACTATTAAGAGAGCCTATAGATTCTGACCATGTTTTAAAAAGAATTGTAGCTGGAATTACACTGCCACGCACAAAATTTGGAACCGTGGTTGTTACAGTTGCTCTTAGGTTTGTACCGAATTGCTCAGCGGCGGTAGTAATGAAAACTGCCCAATAGCCTACAGAAAATCCCAGAAAGAAAGTATAGAGATAGAATTGATCTAATGAAATTTTCGGTGAGCATAAGATTAAAACACAGCAGAGTGTTGTTAAAACTATAAAGTACAGAATCGCTTTTTTGCGACTCTTAAGTAACTGACTTAGTAATCCACTGATTAAATCGCCAACAGTAAGTCCAAGATAAGAATAAAAAACAGAAGATGCAGCACTTGGTATTTCTGTCATTTGTAGTGCTTTTCCTATTTCTGGCGAGAAAGTAATAATAATCCCGATGGCGTACCAAATGGGCACTCCAATTGCGATGCAACTCAAGTATTTTAAAAATCTCTCTTTAGATGCAAAGAGCATTAAGAGATCTCCGCGTTTGACAGCTTTAGATTTAATGGCATCGAAAAGACCTGATTCAACAACTGCAACACGGAGGATTAAAAGAGCAAGACCCATTCCGCCTCCGATAAAAAAAGAAATACGCCAGGTAAAGATCTCTCCAATTAGTGAGGCTGCAATTGCTCCAGCAACTCCAACTGAAGCAATAAACGTTGTTGCATAGCCCCGAGTTTTTGCAGGCATTATCTCACTGACAAGAGTAATTCCTGCTCCAAGCTCACCAGCTAATCCAATGCCGGTCAAGAATCGTAGTCCGGCATAAGCATTTACAGAAGTTACAAATCCATTTAAAATATTTCCAACTGAATAAAGAATAATAGAGCCAAAGAGTACAGAGATACGACCCTTTTTATCTCCCAAGATACCCCAAAAAATTCCTCCCAAAAGTAATCCAGCCATCTGGCTATTTAATAAAAATACACCTGTAGATAACAGTTCGTTTTCCGGCACTCCCAAATCTCTTAAACTAGCTACTCTGACAATGCTAAAGAGAAGAAGATCATAGACATCAACAAAATAACCTAAGGCTGCAACTATAATTGCAAGCTTTACGGAAGATCGATTTGTATTGCTCATGAATAGATATCCCAGTGAAGTGTTTACCGTTTTGAATAGACTTCGACCAACTTTATGTCAAGTAATAGAGAAAATGCTGGTAAAGCCACATACCTTGAGTAAAATAAGGTTCGTCAATTAAAATAATCATCCAGTAAGGAGAGTTAATGAAACGCGAATCTGAAAGTTCAAAATTTCCTATAGGATCAATTTTGCCAAAATTTAGTCTAAAGGCTACTGATGGCAAGATAGTTTCAAGTGAATCTATAAATATTGAGAAAGGCTTACTTATAGTTTTTACCTGCAACCACTGTCCGTATGTTAAAGGAAGTGAGGATGCCCTGATAAAACTTACTGAGCGGTATTCTAAAGAGGGACTTTCTGTTTTTACGATCAATTCGAATGATCCAATAAAATATCCTGATGATAATTTTGAAAAGATGAAAGAGAAATCTGAGGTTATGGAGCTTCCCTATGCCTATCTTTTTGATGAGACTCAAAATGCAGCTCGACTTTTTGATGCTGCTTGCACTCCAGAATGCTTTCTCTTTAGCAAAGATCGAAAACTAGTATTTCACGGCGCGATAAATGACAATCCCATGAACCCTGGGGGAGTAAAGGAGAGATATCTTCAGGTTGCAATCGAAGATCTACTTGCTGGTAAATCAATTCGATTACCATATGCTCATCCAGTTGGTTGCTCAATTAAATGGAGTTAAATTTAAATTGATTTTGCTGAAAATCCGGCATCCGAAATTTTCTAGATAAAAAAATTGTCTGGATAAAGCACTAGATCACTGACTCTTTTTTCCAACAACTTTATTGGATCAACAATAATACAGGTAATCTATCTCATGATCTTCTAATGGTAATGTATTTCGATAATCTTTGATCAAATCAGTTGTATGTTGATGTTGTTCACCAGTGTTGTCTGAAACTCGTTTGCCGATATCATGAAAGCTTATTCCGATTGCAGTTGCAGCCAAAGAAAGTCCAGGGATCCCATTTGGAAAGTATTTGCAACATTGTTGATGAAACATCCAGGTATGCTCTCCAATTGAATACCCCTCACGGACAGCTTGCTTGCCAAATTCAACATTTAATCTTTGTACAAAATACCAAGCAGATGATCGGGAGAATATGTCTTCCCAGAGGTTGCGGCTTGTAACTCTTCTTTGAAATTAGGTGGCAGATCCTGATTTGAAGTGGAAATTCTAGATTCAGTATTTTTTGGATCCTCCAGCATTTTCATTAGTATTTTTAAAAAGTGATTTTAGTTCAGGCCAAAGGTAGTTTTATAAACCACAAACAGTATAAGTTTATTCCTACAATTTAATAGAGTCGGCATAGCTTGCACTTTTCTATAGGAAACTTGGCATTTGTCGGGCTTTGTTTGACCTAAACATCTAAAAGTGCTATTAAAATAGTCCGACTGTCTAATTTCAATATCAGTCTGTTTTCCTACACTGTTTTGTGCAACTTCTGTTTTCCAAGTATGATTTTTATCATATCAAATTCGATATGACTGAGTGGATCCTGACTGTAAGCCTAACTGATCTTTTTTAATAATTATTCGTTTTCTAACAAGTTTCTAACGTCTTAGTTTTAAACTCCATGTTTTTGTGACTTAAGTTTTTTTTGGATTTTAAATGAAAAATTATTCTTCTACTGTCAAAAAATGGATTGTCGGAGTTTCTGGAAGTAGCGGCATGCCATATGCACTTCGTTTAATTGATTTTCTCTCTTCAGGAACAGATGAAGTTCATGCAATCTTTTCAGAAGCTGCATTGCGAGTTCTTTACGAAGAACTTGATATAAAATGCTCTCAGTCTACTATAAGTTCAAAGATTCTTCTTGGAAATGAAAGAGCCAATGTTTATTTTCACAATCCAAAAGACATTGGAGCCTGGTGTGCCTCTGGATCAGCTCAATCTGAAGGTATGGTGATTGTGCCATGTAGCATGGCTTCTCTTGGCTTAATCGCTAATGGATCTGGGAATAATCTCATTCATAGAGCTGCTGATGTTTGTCTTAAAGAAGGTAGAAGGCTGGTCATCGTTCCAAGGGAAACCCCATTAAGTCAAATTCATCTTGAGAATATGCTTAAGCTTTCGCGCCTTGGGGTGCGAATGGTTCCAGCAATGCCAGGATTTTATCATAAGCCCGAAAGACTCTCAGATCTTGTTGATATGATGGTAATGAAGATTTTAGATCAGATGGGTGTTCCTAATGATCTTGTTAAGCGTTGGGGAGTGGATTCTTCAGACTTTAATTCTAAAGAACCGATAGTAGTTCCAATAAAAGGAGGCAAGTTCTAATAGATGGCACTCGCTAGATTTGGTATTATCAATGGGGAACGTCTTCCTTCTGAAGGGATAGTCGGATTTTCTCCAAGACCATCTACTCTTGATACCTTTTCATTAAAAGCATTACGCCAGTTTGGGTTCCTTGGGATTGCTCAAAAAATTATTAAACGACAGGAGTTATCCGTTGGAGATATTGAGCATTTAATCGTGCATGCTGGATTCCCAGTCTTACTGAAATTACTTAGCTTCTCATCCCGAAAACAAGGGAAAATCTCTATAGCTCCAGCCGTAGTGTTGCCTGTTGGACATTGGTTAAAGTTTGGTTTTTCATCTAAAGAGGTGATTGATCAAGCAAGCATTTTTTTAAAAAGCATTCAACAAAATCAAATTCAAGTAGCATTTGATGAAATAGATCTTAATAATCTAGATGGCAATTTTGCCGAAATCGTCATTAACATATCCAAATCCAGACGGGGGCTTATCCTTGAAGGACCTTCGATTGATAAAATTGTAGATACTGTTAGAGATGCTCATTTCGATAAACGTGAAAGATTGGAAAATATTTTAAAAACTTTACGAGACTGTGGATTTAAGAGACTCAGAGCCTCATCTAAGACAGAGTTTCTTCATCTTACAAAAAAACTAGGATTCCAGAATTCTTTAATAACTCCAGTTGATAAGTTTTCTTCCGATCACATGTTGGCTCAAGAATTACATCATCTTTGTGAGATAACTAGCTTTGAAGATTTAGTTGATTCATGGACTCCCGGAGTACTCGGAGAGACTAATGATTGGAGACGAGCTGCCGCCAGTGACTTTCAACTACTACGCGTGATGGCAATTGGTTCATTAGTTTTACAGTCAGTGCCAACCATTCGAGCCTCAGCTTTGTACCTTTCCCAGGCAACAATGCATTATGCTTCTTACTTTGGTGCAAATGATCTGGGATTTAGAGCTGTGGATCAGAGCCCTCAGTTAAATCTAAAATTTCCACTGAATACAGATCTTAAAAAAGTATCTGAATCATAATTTGAAAACGGTATGGAAAAAATTAGGGTTTCAAATATTGAGTCTTATACAACGCTGCCTTACAGACTCCTTTCCTCGTTAAAATTTGTTGAATACAGAGAATCCTCTCCTGTAGAAAATGCCCGAATGTTAAATGAAGGCGAAGTAGATGTTGCCTTAATTCCTATTACTGAATTTGCTATCCATGGAGGGTATGTTGGCCTAGATTTTGGAATTGCTGGCAGAAGTCGAATAGATGCAGTCGTGCTATTTAGCAAGAATCCTTTAAAATCTTTAAAAACAATTTGTTTAGATAATTACTCAAATTCCTCCGTTTGTTTATTGAGGCTTCTTTTAAAAGAGCGTTGGGGACTTAGTCCAGAACTGGTCAGAGTGGCGCATGACACTTTATTGAATCAGGTAGGATCAGAAGTTGCTGCCTTAGTTACTGGCGATATGGCCCTGAACATTCGCGGTAAATATCCAGTTGAAATTGATTTGGCCGAAGAATGGTTTGCGCTGACAAAGTTGCCATTTGTTTTTTGTGTTTGGGCCACTCGTCCAGATACGTTATCAAGAGAGCTAGATCAAGAAATTAATGCCGTATTTAATAAAGCAGTTAAAGCCCGAGAGCCATTAGCAGTAGCTTCAAGAGAAGAGATCGCTTTACCAGTGATCGAAGCTTCAAAGCATATTTCTGATACCGTTATATATCATTTAGATAAAGATTGTCTGGCAGGGATGAGCGAGTTTTATAAACGGTCCTTTCGATTAAATCTTTTGCCTGACGAACCATACAGAACTGCACGTTATATGATGACTAGTGGAGAGGCAGCTACTCTGAAGAGTCCAAAATCAATCTCAAGTATATTAGAAGATTCGATAGCAGGTAAAAGAATTAGTATAGCCGAGGCGACCAAGCTAGCAGAGGAAGCTCCCCTTTCAGATTTGGCAATGGCTTCTGATATGTTGCGTTCAAAAATTTTTGATAAAAGAAGTGTGAGTTTTGCTCTGACAATTTCCGAAAATGAAGCTTCCGATTTAAAAGTATTAAAAGAGAAGATTTCACAAATTTCCGATACTCGGGCAGGTAGTTTAACTATCAAAATTGCTGGAGCCAAGCTTACTAATCTTGTAAAATATGAAAACCTTCTTCATAGACTAAGACAAGAATTGCTTTATCCAATAGAGATGTTTTCAGTTCCCGATATTTTGTGGTTCAGTGAAAACTCCGGAATGGCTACTCGTGAAATTGCCTCTCGTTTAGTTACTGCTGGCTTAGATCTTATGCCAGAGACTGGTGGTGCAATGCTGATTGATAAACATCTAGGTAAGATTGTGGGAGCTGAATACACTGCTTCACAGTGGCTAAGTACAATGAAGTGGTTTCATAGGTTTGGAGCAAAATCAGCTTGTTCCCTCGCAATTTCAACCAATCAAACTTGGGAAGAGAGATTCTTGCATCTACAAAAACTTAGAACCTTACAAGACGAGACCCCAGGTTTTCGATTCTTTTCAATACAACTTGCCACACAAAAAGATCCTCTTTTGAAAGCTGAAATACCGTTAAGAGCTTTGATGATCAGTCGTTTATTTCTTGATAATATTTCCCAGGTAGATGATGTAGATCTAGTAAAAGATCCAGTATCGGGAATGCTTAATCTTTCTTTTGGATCAAATTCTGCAAGAATTGATCTTAGTGCCCATAGTCCCGAAGAGACCAAAAAAGCCTTAGATATTATCCAGGCATTAAAAGACATTGGTATGGACTTTGAGAAAGTCCCTGGAGCGGCGAATCTAAATAGACCTGTTCTGAACTAGAAAATTATTCTTGCAAGCTATCTATAGTAGTTAAAGGAAGGATGAGTCTTCGAAGTTCTTCTAAAACGACCTCGGATATCAATATTTTAGAGCACTTATGTAAAGGGCCTGTTGCAAAACCCCCTCCGACTGCGAAAAGCGATCTTTGGCCTGCGACATCGTCAGTCTTCGAGAGAAAAGCCTTAACATATCCAGAGGATATGCTTGCGGTTTTCTCTCTCGATTTCCTTGTCTCGGCACAAATCTCACTTTTCTCGTTACGGAGATAGTTTTGCAACAGGCCCGTAAGAGCGTCTTACAAACTTTGTTACTAAATATTTTCAGCTCTTTACGAAGCATTGTCAGATGTTAGTATCCAAACGGGCATATGTTTTTAAGGACCTTTATTTAATTGCATTAGGAGAAATGAAGTGAGACAGATCAAATTTCTGTTATTTTCAATATCATTAATAGTCTCTCT
>JAWXBT010000233.1:0-11676 GCA_034440315.1 bacterium | reverse complement strand
GAATTTTTGTATTGAGTTTTTTAAGTTTAGAAAAAACTTTGCTCCTATTATGCAGGCATAATCTAGATATTTTTATTTTTAATATAAGGCAATAGCAACTGCAGTCACTGCTTGAGGCGGTGCAAAAGCTCCAAGAGGCATTTTTAGATCGAAGTAGCCTTTTTTCCATTTCTCATAGATGAATTTACATTCTTCGACAAATTGTTTGTAGATAGAAATAAAGGTTTTTCTAAGAGAGATGTCGTGACTTATACAGAAAACTCGTTGCCCATACTTTGATGGTTTGTAAGGCTTAAATAAACTTTGTGATTTTAATGCTTTTTCTCCGATTGGTTTGGAAGTTCTGCTTTCACGGATCTCATTTTCAATTTCTTTAACTCTTGCAATAATTCGCTCCCTAGCTTCTTGTTTGCTCATTCCAGCGGCGTCTCCAATAGCATCTACCCAGGCAAGTGGATCAAATGTCAGCTCAAAAGATTGTAGATTGTTTTCTAAAGTCTTTTTCTCGAGGATTTTCTCAATCAGAACCGCTCTATGCCTGGATTCCCTAAATCCTGAAGCAATCTTTTCAAGATCTGAAGTCATTATCCATGGAACAGTTTCCGATTTTATTTCATTTAGAAATGCTTTCCAGCTTGAAATACCTGGATACTGATCAATCGAGTCAACTAGACCTGCTTTGGCAGGGTTCGTGTAGATGTAAGCTATTTTTTCAATGATAGTTTCAGGAGTTAACAAGATGGGCATATCGGTACGTCCTTCCCACACCGAACCTTTTCGTCCAAGAATCTTATTTATGCCCTTGGCAATCTCACCTTTTAAGTAGCAGTTAAAGGCTCGAACTATTTCTGGATCTTTGCATACGATGATCATGTGAAAATGATTTGCCATAAAAAGGACATCGCTAGCTATTACTGGGTATAGGTGCTGAGCCCGGGCCAGAACTCCTTTTATAAAGGTATTCACAAGTTTATCATAAATGAACGGGAGGCCCGTTCTTACACGGGCGGTTGCAAGGTAGCTTTGGTTTGCAATAAACATTCTTCTTGGGCGTGGCATTAGAATCCTCTAAATCAGTCTCCGTAGATAGAATCGTTGTTTTTTTTTAAATGTTGTTAGGTAAAAGAAAAAAAGGTGGCTGGCACCAAAAAAACTAGACTAAGGGAGATCTTCGTTTGCACCTGGAGATAATAGATTTGCAAATGGTTCGCAGTCTTTTCGTCCGATCATTTCTTTGCAGTCTTCTAATATTGAACAAACTCCCGAGTAAGACGAGCCCAGCTCACTTAATATAGAAGAAGCCTGGTCTAAAAGATTTTTTGCTACGGAGATTGGCTGCTTTGAATTTGAGGAAATTTTGCCAGAGGCATTATTAATAACTAGTCGAAGTGTCACAGATACTCAAAATTATTAAGCGTATAATTTTTACGTCTTTGGTTTAACCTATTTAAAGTAAGAAGATCAAGTTAAAAGAAGAAAAGAAGCAGAAAAATTTAAATATTTAAATTAGGAATTAGATAACAAAATTCAAAAAGAAACTAATTCAAAAAGAAACTTTTATTCTAAACTCGGTTTCTTAAGCAATGTTCTGTTTCTGTCTAAGTTGAATTACCTTTGCAAGTTGTGGAGCAGGTGGTTTGGACAGATTTGCTAATTCTTGTTGTGGAAAACTTTGTGTTTCAACTTGAGAGCGTTCTCTTTTAATAACCGAGTTGAGCTCAGAAAATACAGCTTGCAGTGCTTGAACTCTAGCCTTTATAGAAACTAATTCTTTGCTTAGTACATGAGCTTGTACATAATCACCTATTTCAGCATGCGCAATCAATTTACGACGCTTTTCTTGCATTTCTTGGATGGTATTACGAGAACGATCTGTGAGTTGATCTATGAGTGTTGTAATATCAAAAGTAAGCTTTTTACCTGTAGGTTCATCTAAAATTAAGGAAAGTTGGCTAACGAGTTCGTTATTTACATTTAACCATTCAGTAGCTTGAATTTCAGCCAAAACAGAACCCTTCTTGGATCTAGTAACTCCGCTATAAAGTCTAGTAGCTTTGCGGCTCTTACCTAAAAGATCTACTAATCTTGATCTAAATGTTTGTTCTTCCATGAAATTATCTAAATAAGACGCTTGATTCCCGTTTGAGATTCAAAGGTGAGGCGTGAGGTTATGATAAGGAGAATTTAAATTCAACTTAAATAATTTATTACGGCATAAAATATCATCATAAAAAATTCTGCTCGGCAAAAACTTCCCAGTTTGAAAACAGAACAACAATTTGCATTCCATATAATTTTTAGGATTATTTTTAAAATATCCTTGAAAGTTCAGATTAGTAGCAGAGTTATTCACAGGCTTTAATTGAATTTTCAATTATGAATTATGCTGTTTCTTTGCTCATTTTTTCTTTGGCACACATGTTGCTTTAGTATTACTCGATATCAAATTGATTTCTTTGGATTTATAAAATTACTTGGATATCGTAACAGTGCTGGGAACCTAACCTCCTTGAACCACACACACATCAGCCCACGGTTCTTGGCTTTGTTAGTAGATAACCCTCCGAGTAACTATTATGAGTTTGAGAGATCAAAGTATTGCGAGGAAAAGGTAGTCTACCTTATAAGCCGATCAGCCCTGATCGGCTTATTTTTTTTATTTGTTTTGTTTTTGTCCCGACTCTATCTTAAATTATATACATTAAATCGTTGCGTAGAGTTACTTCCATTTGCCAAAGTCTTAATTAATTAATACTTTGCTCACAGTGCTAAAGAACTACTTTTTAAAAATTCTATTTTTATTGCCTTTTCTTGCGACTACTGCGTTAGCCGATCCAGGGATCGTATGGGAAGAAATTGTACCAGATTTCGAAATTGCAAATTTTAGTTCGTCACAAGGTGGATTGTTTTCACCATCTCTTAGATTTGCAAGGACTAGCCTTAAGCATTTATCTGTAAGTGTAGTAAGGGCTAAAGAATTCGGGCAAAATCGAGCGAGCGCCAAAGAAATTGTTGAAATGAGTGGTGCTTATCTAGCTATCAATGCAAGTTTCTTCGATCCTTTTGGAAACCCTCTTGGCTTAATTTTAAGTCGCGGAATTTCTCTGAATAGACTTCATGCTGGAGGAAAGGTGCTGACAGGGATTTTCCTATTTGATGCTAACAAGGGTCCTCGAATTTTGCCTCGTGCAGATTTTAATTCAAGTGGTGTAGTGGAGGCTGTGCAAGCTGGCCCTAGATTATTAACTCAGGGAGAACCGATTGAGGGTTTGAAGAGAGAGGAGAAAGCTTCACTAAGGTCTGGATTATGTGTTGATAATAAAAATCGTCTAATTCTTTTTAGCTCAAGCTCTCCTTTGGGTACGATTTATCTTAAGGATCTTCAAAAAATACTTCAGGATCCTTTGCTTGGATGCATTGAAGCCTTAAATCTTGATGGCGGAGGCTCAGCTCAATTGCATATCAAAGTTACTGATGCAACTGGAAAAGTTATTTTTGAAGAATCTCATGTCGGTCGAGACGAAGTTCCTGTCTTTGTGGTTCTTAAACCAAGGACGCCTTAAATTTTAGAGTTTTTTTATACTTTCTATACAAGTTAACCTCTTAGAAACCTTAAGACTCTTTAAGTCAATTAAAGTTGCGTGACTAAGGAATAAGATAAGAGTAAAATCGACTGTCTTTGATTTCTAAATGTGCCTAATAACTAAGCTGTGAGTATGTTTGCTAACAAAATGATTTTACAGTTTTATTTCACATTGACAGAAAGTTAAGAGACGTTTACTTTTTACTTCAGAAGTTTAGTGTAAATATTTTTTAGTTGAGGCTATGGCTGTTCATCTTCAAAACAGAGAATTCTCCGCAAAGGAAGTTCAAGCGGTTTTACGGGCCTTATCTGGCAATGCTGAAAAGATAGGTTTGGCACTTTTAAATTATTATGCTCGTACAAATCTAGTCCCATGTTCAGGTAAGACTCTATGTAGGGGAAGAAATAAATATACTTACTCTGACGTTGTGCTTTTGTGTTGGCTCTTCCGCATGAAGAAAGAAGGTTTGCCAGTCAATAGATTTCGTAGAGGTATCGATTATCTCAGAAAAAAATTACCTAATATTAACAAAAACCCCCAAGATGTCATTCTAGTTACTGATGGACGACAACTTTTCATAAAGCATCGTATCCAAGATAAAGGTCAGATTGCTGAAGTATTAACAGGTCGCAAGGCTGGTCAGTATGTTTGGGCTTACGCTATTGGCTCCTTGATTGAAGAAGTTGATAAGATTATTGATGAGCAGACTGGACCAACTCCGATTATCGAACAAGCAGCCTAAATAGAACTTTTCCCTCGTACAGGGGTCTCATATCTCTAAGAAAAAGAGAGAACTTGCAATTGCCCTTCAGTATCTTGATGCTAATAAGCTGCCGACAATTTTAGCTAAAGGTCAGGGAGAAATAGCAAAAGAGATCATTAAGATTGCTAAAGATAAGGGCATTCCTGTTACCAAAGATGATACTCTCTCAGAGTTACTTACCAAGATTGATGCAGGCGATCCAATATCAGAAGAGACATTTAAATTAGTCTCGGAAGTGATTTGCTTTCTATATTTTACAGATAAAGAGTGGAGAGAAGAGCATAGTCACTTAAAAGAAATTATGACAGGATTGGAAAGTCCAGTGTCGAAAAATAATTCAGATAAATAATTACTTTCCTAAATCTCTTTCTCTTTTAAGTTCTTGGATTAATCTCCAGCCACCCGATTTTGGATGCTCGTCATCACCAAAAAGTAAAGTGTTAGACCTTTCGTAATCAGATAAGGCATCAACGAAATTTAAAGTAGCCCTTGAAGAGTATTCTCCGATAAAATGATTTAGAGATCGATCGGCATGAGCGAGGGCTCTTCTAATATCCCTGTTTACAGGAACCATGTTGTCACCATTTTCTATAAATTCTTTTCGAAAGGCTTCAGCAAGCTCTTCTGCTGTTGTATGGGCACCCCAGCCTAACTTTTCAATCTTTCGATGTGCACGAGTTCTTCTTGCTTCTCTTAGAACAATAAATCTAGCAACAAATGCTGTGCGACGAGCACCCAATAATGTTAGGTCCACCTCAGTAGAATTTGATGATGAACGAGAAGTATCTGCCACTGTTGTTGGTTCCATGTCCGCTTCAAACCCCTTGAAAATGAACAATTCTCAATTCTACTACACAAAGATTTTATCATCCTATGTATAGTCTTGGACTTATGAATTAACCCGTGATGTTAGTGAGCCCATAGAGTTAAATCGGCAAGGAGTTTGTATTTCTTGAATGGGCTTTATGTTTAGAGGGGTTAGATTCACAATATAGGTATTTTTTTGTGAGAAAAATTCCTAATAAAGCCTTTAAGGATTAGCTTTTGAGAAGTTTTTAGGGGTATTGTAATTCAAATTTGCTGTCAAACTCGTCATATGATTTCTGATTTTAAGAATATTTTGGAAGCTTTTAAAAGAAGGGAGATGCTTCTGATCACTGACGATTGTGCTGATCTAGGTCGAGGCGTGCTAGTAACCTGGGCAGAAAATATCTCTGAGTCTATTTTAAATGAATTAATTTCACTTAGTAGGGGTCTGCCTTTTGTTGTAATGGGCCCAAGTCGTGTGGCCGCTTTTGACATTGCAAAAATGAATGAAACTCGACGCTTCTCAATGAATAGAGACGCTGAGGCTCAGGGATTTTGTGTTTCTGTAGAGGCTCGGGAAGGTGTGGCTTCAGGAATAAGTATCTCCGATAGAGCTTGCACAATTCGTATACTCGCAGAGAAAATTCCTGACTCAAGAAAGTTAGTTAGTCCCGGGCACATTTTCCCAGTTGAAGCTCGTGATGGTGGAGTCTTAGTTAAGAATTCTCTAAAAGAGGCGGCCTTAGATATAGTTAAAGCATTTCATTGTAGTGAGGCAGCACTCGTTTTCGATTTATTAGATAATAAAGGAGAATATCTAACCGAAGCTCAACAAATTGCACTCGCAAATAAGAATCAGATTCCAATTTTGAAATTAAGTCAGGTTATTAGATTTAGACTTCAAGAAGAGAGAATAGTGAAAAGGATAGCTCAGACAGTAATCCCTTCACGGTATGGTGGAGAGATGAAGGCATATGTTTATGAATCTAGGCTGCACGGTGGAGAGCATCTAGCCTTAGTGAAAGGTGAAGTTGATAGTACTACCCCGATTCTTACAAGAGTTCAGACAGAGAACACTTTTACAGATGTATTTGGAGGAATTAATAATTCTAGTAAAGGGATTATAGAAACAAGCTTAAATATGATTAATCAAAGAGGATGTGGAGTGTTTCTGTATCTCAGAAAGATTGATTCAGGAGTTGTAACAAAACAAGTCTCAAAAGTGAGCATGTCTCCCGATGCGATCAACCCTGAAAGAATGAGAGAATATGGAATCGGAGCTCAAATTCTTCTTGATTTAGGAGTAAAAAAGATAAAACTTCTTACAAATAGTAAGAATAAACTAGTTGGATTAAATACCTTTGGAATTGATATAGTAGAAACGCAATCAATTTTAACTGAGTAAGTTTTGAAAAACCTATGGCCACCATTGCTTTTGCAGATGTAGTTCATCAAACGATTTATTTCTCAACTGAAATAGAATCGGAATCAATTATTCTTGATCTTATTGACACGAAGTGGTTTCAACGACTGCGTGATATTGCCCAAACAGGAAATACAAATTTAGTTTACATGTTTTCAGAGCACTCACGGTTTGGACATTCGCTTGGAGTTGCATATCTAGCATGTCATCTTATGAGCCGATTAGCTCAATTATCTCCAAAAGAAGTAAAAGAATATGGTCCTGCAATTAGTGCAGCAGCTCTTTTGCATGATATTGGCCACATCGCACCAGGATCACATACTGCATATAAAACATGGTACCCAAATGGCAAAGATGTACATGAAGATCTCTCAATAAGAATCATCAAGGAAGATCCTGAAATCAATGCAGTCTTGAAAAAATATGGCTCGGATATGCCAGAAACAGTTTGTAAAATTCTTTCTGAATCTGAAGATTTGCCGGCTTGGACATGGGAAATTATTTCAGGAGGTGGGTGGAATGTTGATCGTGGAAATTGGTGCATTGTTGACTCTGTAATGGCAGGTGTCACCTATGGACGGTATAATATTCCAGCATTAATTGAGTCCATGGTTATTACTAAGGATGGACATTTGGCACTTCGTGAAAATCGCTTAGATGCAATGGTGCACTTTGCCATTGCTAGACATTCGATGTATCGCCAAGTTTATCACCATAGAGTTTTGTTAGCTTCTGAAACTTTAAACAAATCGATTGTTCAACGTGCCAGAGATATTGGGGTCGAACTTGAATTTGCTGACAAAGTTGCTCAAGAAGTTTTGCAAAGTAGTGGTCCTATGGAATTGTCACTAAATACTGTATTTGCCATGAGAGAGGCCTGGTGGCGGTATCATGTGTTTATGTGGAGTCAAGAAAAAGATTCTGTATTGAAAGATCTTTCTCAAAGATTAATAAATCGCAAACTGCTTAAGACTATTAGAGTAAGCAGGAAGGATGACTTAGTTGAGATAATGAATAAAGCCCGAAAAGCAGTCACAGAGATGGGATTTGATCCAAAGTATTACCTGCACCAAGTTAATACAGAAGATGTTCATGCTGGCGATTTAAAGAGCTCAATGCAGGTTTTATTGGATGATAATCGTCAAGAGCCACTGGGGAAATGTGAACCTTTATGGGATTACCTTACTAGAGAATCTGGACAAGCCAATAAGGCTTGGATCGTATTACCAGCTGAGGCCAAAGTGAAGTTGGGAATAGAGAGATAAGATTAAATAAGGGACGGAGCTGCTCTGTAGAAAAGGAGATATCTTCTTTTCTACAGAGCAGCTCCGTCCCTTATTAATGGGCCTGTTGCGAAACTCTCTCCTACTGCAAAAAGAGATCTTTGGCCTGCGACTTCGTCAGTCATCGAGAGAAAATCCTCAACATCTCCCAGTGAATATGCTTGCGGTTTTCTCTCTCGATTTCCTCGTCTCGGCTCAAATCTCTCTTTTCTCGTAACCGAGGTAGTTTCGCAACAGGCCCTTAATCTATTTCTTTTGAAAAATAGAAGTAATTTTGCTTTCTAAAGCATCTGGAGTAAATGGTTTTACCACGTAGTTAGAAACTCCAGCCTGTACAGCAGCAAGAACTTCTTCTTTCTTTGCTTCTGCGGTAACCATCAAGAAGGGCAGTGTTTTTAATTTATCATCAGCTCTCACAGCTTTCAGTAAGTCAATGCCACGCATGTTGGGCATGTTCCAATCTGAAATAACAAATTGAAAATTACCAGCTTTGAGTTTTGCTAAAGCAACATCTCCATCTTCAGCTTCTTCAATATTTGAAAAACCTAGTTTTTTAAGAACGCCTCGGATAATACGTCTCATTGTGGAAAAATCGTCTACGACAAGAATATGAATATTTTTATTAACATTATCTAAGCCAGCCATAAGGAAAACTCCCTTTGTGTTTTTTGAATATTCGCGAGTTAAAAATAAATCACGCTTCTCCCATGATCACTTTCTAATGTCGGCACAATATTGAATAATATTTAGTAAAAAGTTTAGTTACCAAAAGACGGGGAATCACTCACTTTTTACAAGCAGTTACCGAAGCGGCAGCTATTTTATCAAGTGGAAGAATGGCCTTAACTGCGCCACATTCAATAGCTGCTTTAGGCATACCAAAAACAACACAAGAAGCCTCATCTTGGGCGATGGTATGAGCACCAGCAGTTTTCATTTTCAACATACCCTGAGCTCCATCTGCTCCCATTCCAGTCAACATTACTCCAACAGCTTTATCTTTTAGAACGGAGGCACCAGAATTAAATAAAACTTCTACAGAAGGTCGATGTCGATTAACTAGGGGACCTGTACTTAGGTGAGTTATAAATTTTGACCCTTGAGCTTTAATGATTACATGAGAATGTCCAGGTGCGACTAATACTCTTCCAGGGAAAATTTCATCACCATCGCAAGCTTCTTTAACTTCCATCTCATATAATCCGTTTAATCTTTCTGAAAATGCTGCAGTAAATCCAGCAGGCATGTGTTGAACGATGACTGTTGCAGGGCAAAGAGCAGGTAATTGCTTAATTATGTTTTCTATAGCTTGAGTGCCTCCAGTAGAGGCTCCAATTAGAAGAATTTTATTATATTGATGATTTATTTTGCTGGCGATGGAAGGTTTATAGATAGGCACATTTTGAAAAAGTTGCATTTTTGACATGTTAGCTTTTGAAGCTGATTTTACTTTGTCTCTTAATAATGTGAGGACTTCCTCAAGTTTAAAAGTAGCAGTAGGTTTGCTCATTACTTCAACAGCACCAGCATCTATTGCTGCAAGTGCTGCTGGAGAATTATTGCTACTAAGAGTTGAGACAATCACAACAGGAATTGGATAATATTTCATCAACTTTCCTAGAAAGGAAATTCCATCCATTCTAGGCATTTCTATATCAAGAGTAACTACATCTGGTTTTAACTCGATAATTTTATTTCTTGCAATAAATGGATCTGAGGCAGTTCCAACAACCTCGATTTCAGGATCTTTATTCAAGCCATTTTCAAAGGCTTTACGCACAACTTCGGAGTCATCAACTATAAGAACTCGTATAGTCATTTAGGTTGGATTCTCCAAGCTAAATGAGATTGCTACTGGTGTATCATCAGCACAAAAAGCCAGGGTCCTTTTACTATCTAAAATTGTAAATGCAAGTTCAGGATCCATTGTAAAAGACTCTGGTGGCAGAAGATCGAATGAAACATCAGCACCATAAAATTCTGTGATTAAATTTCCAGTTAATACGTTTGACATTTCTTTTAAAGCGTCAGCTTTCTGTTCTTCTGTTAGAGGATCGTCCACTCCAAGTAGATTAGAAGCCAGTGCATTAATAAAAGGACTTTGACATATGACAGAATAGTTACCATCTATTGTGCCATGACCTTTAAATGCAACTACTGATACATAATATTTCTGATTTGGATCGAACATGGCTTTAGCGTTAGCTTCTTCATCAACGAGCATCATTCCCCAATCTTCGAGAATTTTTGTGGAAACTTTTTTAAAAATACTGATAAAATCAGGCATTTGTTCCTCCTAAAAGAATAGAAATTACATTTGTAATTTGTTCAGGTGTAAAAGGTTTTCTTAAATAATCTTTAACTTTCAATTCTTTCATTCGATCGATTCTATCTTGAGCTCCTTCTGTGGAAACAACTACTACTGGAAGATCCTTTAAGTTCGGATCTAGTCTTAATTTTTCCATGAATTCCATGCCATTCATTATGGGCATGTTGATATCTAAGAATATTAGATCAACCCATTTATTTGAAAGTTGTTCTAGTCCTTCTTTGCCATTTGCTGCTTCAAATATTTCAGCAACTTCAACAGAGGTCATCTTAATAATCTTTTTTATCATGCCGCGAACGATGCTCGAATCATCAATTATCATAAATTTATATGCCATAGATCTCTCTTCTCAAAATAATTTTTTAACTTCGCTAGCCCCTTTAACAGTTACTTCTCCAGTAGCAATGATTAATTTTAAAGTTCTTGCGTGGTCAGATCCCGTATCTTCGCCTTTAATTAGAAGGTTATTCTTCCACATGATCTTTCTAAATACCGTGTGATTTTTTTTACCAATTTCAAAGACATTATTTTTATCGTTAATATTTGAACCGCCCGCTGCTGTAATAATTAGATCAGATTTTTTTGAACCGGCAGCCAAGATTTCTTCTATTAGGAATGCAACTCCAGTATCAACATACATACAGGGATTTTGAGAGGCTTTCTGTGGGTCGCTTTTAGAAAGTGGTAATAAGCAATGAATCATACCTCCAATCATTTTTACTCGATCCCAAACTGTGACTCCGAGACAAGATCCGAGATTTGGAGCAATTAAGATTTCCGTTTGTTTATTACAAATCTTCATCTGAGCAATACCAATATAGTGCTGCTCAGTATTTGGGCTTGAATCCTCTTTGATTTGCAGATCCATCTACAAACTGTCCTTTCTAAAAACTGCTGTTTGAACTGTTTTGAGTTTATGATCAATTCCTAAAAGATTTTCAGAATGACTCAAGAAAAGATATCCACCAGGAGCTAACATTGGGTACATTTGATTGATAATCAGTTGGCGTAACTCTTTTTTGAAATAGATCATTACATTTCGGATAAAGATAATATTTACTTGACTCTTAAGTGGATAAGGAAATTTAGCTAAATTTAGCTTTCGATATAATAATAATTCTCGCAAATTATCATTTACAGACCAGGACTCTCCATCCTCAGATGATATTTTATGAAAATATTTATTTTTTAGTTTATTTGGAACTTTTTCAAGTTGGTTTTCTTGATATTGACCAGCAATCGCTTTCTTGAGAACTGTTGTACAGATATCAGTTGCTAAAATTTTCAAATCAGTTTTTTGTAGATTGAGATGTTCGGCTGCTGTCATGGCAAGTGTCCAAGGTTCTTCTCCACTTGAGGCAGCAGCGCACCAAATTCTTACTTTGTTTCTATTCTCAGCTTTATATCCCTCAAGGATAGTTGAAAGTACTTCAAAATGAGCGGGTTCTCTATAAAAAAAGGTTACATTTGTTGATACAACATCTATG
>JAWXBT010000232.1:0-5154 GCA_034440315.1 bacterium | reverse complement strand
TTTGAGTATCGCTCATAGTTCCTTTTACAAATCCCGTAAAGGATAAATCGCCTTTAGTTTCGATACTACCAAAGTCTTGGGTATAAATACCGGGCACCAATGACAATAAACTTTTGAATGAATTTTCAGGACTGCTGAACTGAATGTCCATACCATAATCTTTTTCATTCATCTTAAACCAACCAGCCATGCTCATAGCAAAGTCATTGATTTTTGTTGTGTTATCCTTAAATGTAAATCGGGTATATTCTTCACTTATTCCTATAGTCGCATCAATAACCGCTTGTTTGCTGGTTAAATACTCAACTCCGTCATAAGTAACGGTAAGGGAGTCAACCCTGGAGCTCGTCTTCAAATCAAATTCCTTCTCATTGAAATCGCCACTACCGGAATGATTTAATCCTATTAAAGAAGTATAAAATGGAAGCGACTGATCATCATAAATTAATTGCCCGCCAACTATTTGCCAATGATCAATACCAAACGAGAATGCACTTGGCTCTTCTGTTGCTGCAGGAGCCTCTTCTGTAGAAGGAAACGTAATGTCATAATTAGCCTTTCCGTCTTTTAGCACGATTACTTTGATCTGAGGGCGGATGAGTGTTATTCCTTTTAACCTTAGCTGGTCACCAAACAAAATATCTTTCAGGTTTAACTCTACCTCCAACTCCTCAACAACAAATAAAGGAGTCCCCTCAAAAGGTGCTCGGTTAAAAACGCCAAGGTCTTTAATTTCTACTGTAACATTGGGGAAATTACTAAACAGAGTGAGGTCAAAATTATTCACATCAAAAATCACGTCTGCATTAATGCTCTTGGCGAGTTCTTTATCAATTGCAGCTTTAATATCGTCTTTGAAGACTAAGGGAATAATAAAAGCACCAACAACAAGAATAATCAAGAATATGCCGACTCCTATCAATAACTTCTTTACCATCTTCGTTTATTTTAGCATTTATAACCTCAGCAAAAGTAGCAAATCCAATACCATTGGAATATTTAATCGGGTAACTAAACGCTGGTGAACATTAAAACGCGCGAAGGGGAACAAATCAGTTGTTCATTTTTTTCTTTTTACTTAAACTTAAAGTGAGCATTAGGAAGAGCAATGAACTTTAGATTGTCATGGAATAGTCAGTTTCGAGTTTTGCTTCAGCTGGTCCTACTCAAAAGAGCACGATCAGAGAAAGACCAGACTATACATTGATCAGACGCCTTAATACCCGTTGGCTTTTTTACGAATGGCTGATTTTCAGATAAGCGGCTAATTTTTTTTGTTCTCAATTCAATTTTGCGAAAAGCCTATTTATGAGTTAAAAAGATCGATTTTTGGCATCAGACTTCTGATATTGCCCTACACAACATGTTAATTTTTTGATAAATTCTTTTTGCTAATGTTACTAAATTGTTAAATTTAATTCTAAAGATTAACAATAGGGTAATGTGTAGAACTGTTTTCTTTCTTTTTGTATTGTGTTTTCTTCCCCTTGGGGGACGAGGACAGGATTCTTCGTTGCTGCCTGAATTGCTTAAAAGTTATCCGACCGCCAATTCCCAGGAATTAATAAAGCGACTTGATGGTTTTGTCAGCTCACTCCAGAAAAAAAAGCCAAAGTCGGAAGAGGACTTATTAAGAATTATTTTTCGAGAATCGCACCGCAGATTTTTCATGAGTTACAAGCCCTACACGCAATTCGCTGAAATTTTTGAAACCGGAAATTATGATTGCTTAAGTGCCACGAGTTTTTTGAGCCTTGTGCTTGATGAGTTTGATTTTGATTACAAGATCATTGAAACGAATTATCACATTTTTATTTCGGTTCAAACAAAGAATGGAATTGTATTGATTGAATCAACCGATCGCTTTGCTGGGGTGGTAACAAATCCAAAAGAAATTAATGAGCGTATTTCGCGCTACCGTGCAAATGATCTTGTTGCCCAACCAGACACTGGCAAGGTTTATTACCAGTACGATTTGAATTTGTATCAAATTGTGGAACCAAATCAATTGCCGGGGTTATTTTACTTTAATCAAGCTGTGATTGCATTTAACAAAAAGTATTTTTTTGAATGCGCTAAAAAACTTAAACAGGCAAGCAGGATTTATGAGTCACCACGAACTGCAGAATTAGCAGTGTTACTTATAAAATCGGTTGTTGAGAGTGACTTGAGCGAGGATGAGAAAATGATTTTGATTAAACCATTTTCTCGATACATAAGCACAAGTTCGGTAATTGCTTCACGTTAATTCTGCAACACTCTTAATTCTACTCTTCTGTTTAGCGCATGTGCTTCCTCGGTGTCTTCAAGACTAAATGGAGAAGTTCCACCAAAGGCTTTAGTCTTAATTTGTTTCTTGTTGGAACCTTTAGAAGCCAGGTGGGCTTTTACTGCGTCAACCCGCTCTTGTGAGAGTTTCAAATTTGCATTTGCATTCCCCCGGGTGTCGGTATGCCCTTCCAATTGAATAACCATGCGTGGATTATTTTTCAACATCAAAACAACTTCGTCCAATTCTCCGAATGAAGTAGAGGCAATTTTGACTTTACCCGCATCAAAATTCAAATCGTCAAGACGCATTACTTTACCTATAGTGTGGGTAGTTTCGGCATTGTTTGCGGCTCCTGAGGGCATGCTTAATTCTATATCTTGTATAACCCTTCTTTCGCTATTGGCATCCGCAGGATCCAGTTGATATTTGGAAGGCGCGAACCCAGCGGCTTCAACAGTGATGGAATATTTCTCATTGTCGAAAAGTGGAAATGAAAATGAACTTCCCGAAAGGAAACCTACCTTGCTTCCATAAGGAAGACTTTGGTATGAGATACGCGCAGCAACAGGTTCCTTTGTCACTCCATTAGTAATCTTTCCCTGAGCATAGATCAAAGTATCAGCTTCTTGAGCAGTAACGTATAAACTGCATGTAATTAAGAAAAGAAGAGAAATAACTTTCATCCTTACATTTTTAAGATTTTGAATTCTACTCTACGGTTTTTGCGATTCGCCTCGCGCGTATTGCTAGGATCTAACAATTGAGTTTCGCCAAAATAAGTTGTTTTAATTCTATTGGAGTCTATACCCTTTTCAGTCAAATATTTTGAAACAGCTTTCGCTCTGCGTTCAGACAGCCCGAGGTTGTAAGCTTCTGGCCCAACCGGATCAGTATGTCCTGAGAGTTCAACTTGCATGGTTGACTTTTCTTTCATCAAACTAACGATCCTATTAAGCTCAGGAAAGGATTCGCCTTTGAGAACTGATTTATCGAAGTCGAAGAAGATATTGTTTAGATTAATCTTTGCATTCTCTTCTACAAGTGCTACTCCTATAGGATCAAGCGTAATGTCCTTGCTAACTAGAACCCCGTCTTTTGTAAAGTTTCTTAAATCAAGATTTTGATTTTCAGAAATGTGATCTTTTGCTTCAGCCCGCACGCCATACTGCTGCCCCCCGGGAAGGTGAATCTCGTACTCGCCTGTTACCGGATCAGAATAAGTAGAACCTACCTCTTTTCCATCAGAAAGTCTTTCGTAAATAATCTTTGCGCCAATTGGTTCTCCGGTTTTGGAGTCAACAAGCTTTCCTTTTACAATTACAATAGGATCAGGAGTCATAAACATAGGCATCTTCACGCGAAAGATGTCTGAGTTGTCAACCGTTACGCCACGCGAGTAATAAGCGTATTCGCTCATAGAAGGGATATTGAAGAACAGGTCATCTAATTTTGTATTGATATCCGGGCCCAGGTTTTCAACAGGCGACCAGTTAGTCCAGGTTTCGTCTAATCTTTTAGACATAAAAACATCAACGCCTCCGTATCCGCTAAATCCGTTGGAAGAGAAGTATAGGGTTTTATCATCAGAAGCCAGGAAAGGAGCAGACTCTTCGCCAACAGAGTTAACGGTTTTGCCGAGATTAAGTGGCTTTGTCCACCTCCCATCATCTTTTTCAAAGCTTACGTAAAGGTCGCGGCCACCTTGTGTATCCTCGCGCTCAACTGACATAAGCAACGATTTGCGTGTGTTAGCTAAAAAGTAGTTTGCTTTTTCATTGTAGTTGTAATCATCTTCAATTTCCAAAGCTTTTGGGTCACTCCATTTGCCACCTACATTGGAGCTAATTGATACACCGGCTAACATCTTGCCTTTTTCCAAATACTTATTACCTAAAAGAAGCACAACAGCTTTTCCGTCAGGAGTAGCAGACACGGTATTGACAAAGTTCGGTTGATTGTTATTGAATTGTGGACCTATGTTTTTAGCAAGACTCCACTTGCCATCAGCACCTAATTCAGAATACCAGATGTCTTCTTTGTCGCTTATACCGCCAACATTTTCAGGGTGATTTTTTCTACTAAAATAAAGTGTTTTCCCATCAGGCGATAGCAGCGGATTATACTCACTAAAATCGCTGTTCACATTTGTATCCAGGCGCTCAACCACCAAACCTTTGCTTAGAAGCTCAGGCAAATCGATATTGGCTATAATGGGAATATTAGAATCGGAAATAGCCACTGCATCTAATGAGAAATAGTCGGGCAAGGCGCTGCCATCAAACTCGATTTTTACAGCGCTTACTTTATAAGTTGTTTTATCAAGGAAAACGTTAAGCATTCGGCCTTGCAAGGGCACAGCCATTGGATTGAAGGTGTTTACCAGATATTCCCGGCCCGCCTCGTCATATACGTAAACCTTATAAAGAGCTCCTGGGTTGTAAGATTCGGCAATAGCAATTTGCTGAATTTGCATAGGCGTTGCATAACCAAGTTTAATAAACTCAGCTCTTTTCGGCTTATCAGGTGTCCAGGCACCTGGGTTTTGACCCCCGGCCGGCAATACGTTTGGCTGACCTAGTGCCTGCCGTGCAGAGTATTGTATGGGAGTAAGCTCCGAAGAGAAGTCGATAACTTTTGAAGCCCATTGAACAGACTGGCCACTCGAGAATTGAATCCCTGCCAAAGCAAAGCAGAGAAGGACTAAGGTTTTTCTCATAGTATTAGAATACACAGGGATAGCTACGGAACTGTATTAAAGGATAAACATAGCTAAAAATTAAAAAAGCGGAAAATAATTACATCAATCCTCCACAATCTTTCTCTTAGCTAAACGGGATTAACAGCAATTTAACGGAAAATTACTCCATCGAAGCCTTATTAAA
>JAWXBT010000231.1:0-4103 GCA_034440315.1 bacterium | reverse complement strand
GTTAATAATAAGAGTATAGAAATATGGTAGCTGTAGCTGATGATAAAAGAACTAACGAAGCTTCCAAATCGGAAAAAGGTGGAGGTAGCGTCTTTTTAGATCATCTTTTAAAAGAAGTGGCGCAACCGATAACTCAAAGAGATCCTTTTAAAATATTAGGTCTTGCTTATGATGTTACTGCTGACGATGTAAGACAAGCCGTTAAGAAGCACCTTATAGATTACAATCCGGCAAGACCAGATATGACAGAAAGATTTGGTTTTGAATCTTTAAACAAAGCATTTTTAGCATTGTTATGGGCACGAGATAAAGCAGTCTTGGAAGTAACAAATGGAAAAGCATCAGAGCGTGCAAGCAGCGCTCTAAATAATGCCGATCCCGCAGAAGCTACATTTTCTACTACAGGATTCAGAGCAGATCATATCAATAGTGCACTAAGTAATGGCAATGGAGCTAAACAGGGTCCGACTGGAGGATCTGGTGTTGGGGCATATGCAGGAGACGGTGCTCAGCATGGTGCAGGTCACGGAGCTGGGCATGCTGGTGGCGGTTATGGAGGTGGGCGTGGACCTGTACCGCCATCATATAATGGACCGGAAGCAAATGATCCCTTTAATAGAAATCATACGTGGAAGGACATAACAAGAAGTGACGCTTTCAGAGATCCTTTACAGGCCTTTGTTTTTGCATGTCGCCCTTCAGTATTACAAGGTTTACCAGATGCTTTAGCGAAAGCGCAGATGGCAAGATTATGTCATGTTGCCAGCAAGCAATTAGGGCATCGCATGAATGAGAGAGAGCTACATTATGCAATAGTAGGGCGTGATGATAAAAATTATATGGAAAGCGGCAATTCCTGGGACACAAGAGATATTAGGCTTGCAATTGCAGCAGGGCGTATTATGGATCAGGAAAAACTCGTTCAGATTACTGTTCGTGATGATATTCAAAAGAGAATGCGTGAGATGGGAGGTGCGTTCGGTAATGTGGGACTGAGTGGAATTGATGCTATATATAAAGGTATCGCGTTGGCTCGCGGTTCAATCGGAGCAGACGGATACTTTGATGTTCGACCGGACAATATAATGTCCCGAGGTGTTGTGCAAAAAATTATGGAATTCAATTCAAAGAATCTTGAGCCTGGGAAAAAAAAGGATTTTGGAAATGGAATAGAATTAACAGCGGAGGGTATTGATGCATTTCGAAATACGATAAGTTCAGTAGGTTATGAAGCTTTAGAAAAGGTGGATCATTATGAAATAGAGCAACTTTGGGGAGTAAGTGGAACGAGAGAAGACTGGAGTAAAACATCCATAGGATTAGCACATAAGCTTTTAGAAGAAATGGTTTACGATAATGGTTTAGTACAAGGAAAATTTCATCTCTTTTTAGGTATGTTGAAAAGTTTAGCTGAAGGAGCTTCAGGCTGGAGAGCGTAACTTACTCCAACCCCGTCCCCAACAATAACCATCTCTGCTGAGTCGGCTGTCCAGATCGACCGGTTGCTGGGCGAACCCAGGAGCGAGACTGAAATATAAAGTGAAAGTTTCCATCGTCAGCCAAGGCCCCAGGAGGCGGATTTTTATCTTCAACGGCTCGTTTGACGGCCTCAATGAGAACTTGATCAAACTTCTGGCTTCCTGAGCTTTCTCTAATAGAAACTTTTATTATTTTACCAGTTTTATCGAGTTGAGCATTCACGATTGACATGCCACTGATTCGCAAAATATCCTGTGCCGTTAAATAATCCCAGCCTGATTGTCTCATTTGTCCAAACACTCTTGTCGCAACTCTTCGTACAAAAACTGCAAACTGCGAAGCCTTTGTATTTAAAAGAGTAAGATCTCCATCAGGTAAATTAGGTAAATAATCCGGCATACCGTTGCTGCCGACAAAAGCTGCACCGGAGCCGGCCGCTCTAGAGAATTCTCTAGGAGTTTCTTGTGAGAGTTCTTGATTTTCTTTTGCCTCGGTTTTGGATATTTTGCTGTATTTTTCTAATAGGGATGGATCGCTAAGTTTTAAGCCAGACTTTGTTGGCATCTTCCCAATTTTTTTATTCTCTTTTTGCGGCTGGCTTTTCTTCTCTGCTAAAGTTTCTGGTTGAGGTGGTTTACTAATACTTTGCTTACTTGGACCGATTTCTGGAGCTCCCGGCATGCCGCGTCTAATGCTTTCTTTTTCTACAGTAGCATTAGTATCTGATAGATAGTTTGCGTCTTTGGAAAGGTCAGTGTTTGTAACCTCAGGTGGAGAAACTATTTGTACTGCAGGTTTCGGAGCTACTGGAGAAAGTAAGGTAATAGAAAGAGGCTCAAATTTGGAGTTGCTTAAAGATGGTAAATTAAAGGTATTTATGAATGTAATGTGTAAAAGAAGTGAAATAGCTAGTGCCAAGCTAAATATATTACCTATAGGACGAGATTCATTCATGAGGTTATTAGTCTTATCAGGAAAGTTCTTTGACGTTTAGCTTAATTTTAATCATACTTAAGGTATCACACCGAACTTTTCTTAGGGAAATACCATGTTGGGTCTTAGTCCGTTAGAGCTTGCCGTTATTGCTTTGTTGATTGTCCTTCTTTTTGGATCTAAACGATTGCCAGAACTCGGTAATGGTCTTGGTAAGGCAATAAGTAATTTTAGAAAGTCATACAAAGAAGGCACGGCCATTGATGTTACTCCAAAGCCAGAAGAGGATGATAAAAAAAATCCCTAGTCCTGATCTGCCTTTCTTAATTCTATAAGTTATCCCAATAAGTAATTTCCGAATACTTTTCTGTTGAAAACCTTCGGTTTACTTAAAACATTTAGTTGGGATAACTATTTATCATCCCTGCGAGGGATCGTAAGTCCAAAAAAAGATTTTCTTAGGAAAGTTCTTTTTGGACTTACGATAACAGCAGCAAGAACTAACAAGTTAAGACTAGCTTTTTGCACGGACGCTATAAATTCTAATTGAAAAGTAGGCGGCGTGATCCATTTCATCTCCAACAAGAGCCACAGTAAATTTTTCAGCTTTATTAGGTGCCACCGTGAGACGTTTTTGTCCTTTTGCGGATTGAAGTGATTCTATCATTTTGGGAGAAAGAGATTTTATTCTTGTATCAACTAGGGCGGCCCCTGATGTTGATAATGCTTTCTTAATTAATGTTCCTTCTCTATCAAAAGCTTGGGCTTCCAATTGGATTGAACCGAATCCTTGCTGACTTTTATTTTGAATCTCACCAGAGATAAGGGTCACTTCTTCTCCGTTATCAAGAGTGATCTTACTAAATTCAGTTTCCATTATATGAAGACCATCTGGAGACATTTTGGAGGCGGAAGGGACGATGGCTGAGATTACGCTACTAGCTATGCTTGGATTTTGTACAAAATAAAAGCTTACAAGACTGAGAGATAGTAAGAATATGAGGATTGGTGTGGAAATTGAAAGCAGATCTTGCCATTTACCTGAGGCTGTTTGCAAAGGCTGAGTTATCGCCTCCTTAAATGTTTCTTCAGGCTCTTTCTTCGCTGAGAATTTAATATGCCGTAAAATATCTATTGCTTTTAGTATACGTCTGCCATTTTGCTCTTTCGAGCCTGGGGGTTCCGTGAATAAGGCACTTTCCGGACTTGTTGTGAAAATTGGATTCTCATTTATGGCAGTTTCGTGTGGTGCTGACTGAGAAAATTGAGCAGAAACTACTTTTGGAATATTAAAGGATTTATTACCGTTATTTATTGAGGAGGTGGTCTTGTTTTCGCTAGAAATCGGTCTAGCAGCAAAGGCGGACATTGTTGATTGTGCGAAATTGCTGCTCTGAGATTGTTGTACATTATTAATAGTATTTGCATCTAGACTAAATACATTATCGCAACGAGAGCAGTGAAAATTTGGAGATGAATATTTTTGTAGTACTTCGTTTTTTACGCAGAACCTAGTTCCGCAACAAGGACAATCCACGATTGTTTTGCCAGTATAGTCAAAGCTTTTATTTGAAACGCTTAATGCAGTCATTGTTTACCAAATAAAAAAGGTTTTTAATCACTTTTTAACTTTAGATCCCATCTTTTAACTCTAAAGAAGGTAAAGCGATTTTTGAGCATATATTTCTTAC